>QMPN01000202.1 GCA_003648575.1 Bacteroidota bacterium | reverse complement strand
GTTGTACCCAGCTCCAGCATATCTCCCAGTATCAATGTCTTTCTTTCGGCATCTCCTGTCCGGAAATGTCTTATTGCGGCAAGCATGCTCGATGGATTGGCATTATAAGCATCCATGATTATGGTGTTGGAGCTGCTTTTCACAAGCTGGCTTCGGTTATTCACAGGGATATATGAAGCGATCGCCGCTGAAATATCAAGGGGGTCAATCCCAAAAGATATGCCTGTGCATACTGCTGCCATAACATTCTCAAAATTATAATCACCGTAAAGCTGTGTTTTGATGATCTGCGTATTCCATCTGACCTCCAGGAATGGCAAGGATGCTATTATTGAAGCATGCACATCGGCTTTGTTATTGGAACCATAAGTCTCTTTCGTAAGCCGTGATGCAAGTTTCATCAATAATTCATCATCGTAATGAACATATGCTTTTCCCTCCGAACTCAAAAGGTAATCGTACAATTCGGATTTTGCCCTGATCACACCTTCATAGCTTCCAAAACCCTCAAGGTGTGCCTTTCCTATATTGGTGATCAGCCCGTGGGTAGGCTGTGCTATCTGACATAACTGAGCGATCTCCCCCACGTGGTTGGCACCCATCTCAACCACTGCTATTTCAATATCATTTTCGATGCTGAGAATAGTCAGGGGAACACCGATGTGATTGTTCAGGTTTCCGCTTGTAGCATATGTCTTATACTTTGTTGAAAGTACCTGCCTGATCAATTCTTTGCTTGTGGTCTTTCCATTGGTTCCCGTCAGCCCGATGACACGGATATCCAGTTTTTTTCTGTGAAAGGTGGCCAGTTCCTGCAAAGTTTTCAGAGCATCTTCCACCAGGAAGCAGCCGGGGCCTGTGGCATATTCTTTATCATCTACAACAGCAATACTTGCACCTTTTTCCAGTGCCTCGGAAGCATATTTGTTACCGTCGAAGTGTTCACCCTTCAATGCAAAGAAGATGGAACCTGTCTCTACATTCCGGGAGTTGGTGGTAATTCCGGTCGCCTGTTTAAAATGCCGGTATAGTTCATTGATCACGCTCATTGCTACAAAAATAAAAAAAACCCCATCCTTATGCGAAGGATGGGGCTGAATATTTTATCCGGTACCACTATTAGTGTCCGGGCATTGGACTGCCTACACGTGACATGGCACAGCGGAAGCCAATAAAGTTTGTGGCCATATTTTCGTTCATAAACCTACGCTGGCCGGGGCTGAGGTAATAGGCCCTGTCTTTCCATGAACCACCTTTGTAAACACGGGCTTCATCACTGATCAATGAGGTAACTCCGTATTCGTACATGCCATTAGTTTGGTTGGATTCAGTTGGTTCTGCCAACCAGTCGCCACTTTCTGAAAGATGTGTCATCTGGTCGCCATCGTCATAGTTCCTGTTGTCGGCTTTACGATAGTTGGTTCTTCCAACAAGGTCTTCATCAGGTACTTCTTCGTATCTGATCCTGCCGAGGCTGTCTTTATCGACGAGGAACCCGTCCTGATCACGAACGGCATTCTTAAAGACGTTCCCCCTGTATGGGTTGTAGTCGGAAAAATCTTCGAGTGAAAGTGGCCTGTAGATATCGAGCACCCATTCACTCACGTTGCCACCCATATTGTAGAGGCCGTAATCATTGGGCCAGTATGAGCCGATCGGGGCAGGGATGTCGGCACCGTCATTAAGGTTGCCGGCAACACCCATATAGTCGCCGCGGCCTCTTTTGAAGTTGGCCACGAAGCTGCCATAATATTTCTTTTCATCGGTACGGGTATAATTCCCGTTCCATGGATATCTTCTCCTTTCAACAACTCTTTCATAGAGTGTATTACCAATAAGCCCCAGGGCTGCATATTCCCATTCGGCTTCTGTCGGGAGCCTGTAGCGGGGTGTGATGATACCATCCCGAATGCTGGCATTTCTTTCGCCGGTGGAGTTCGGATTCAGATTACGCAGTGGCTTGTTTACAAGTCCCTCGTACTGACCGGCCAGGTATGCTTCAGTGTTGAAGTTGTTTTCATTTTTCTGATCCGGATCCAGATCCAGGATACCTTCATTGATAAGCATCCATTCGTTAACCCTGTCTGTTCTCCAGGAACAATAGTCGTTGGCCTGTAACCAGGTTACACCAACAACAGGATAATGATGATATGCCGGATGGCGGAGGTATGTTTCTACCAGTGGCTCGTTATATGAGAGCCTGTCGCGCCAGACGAGGGTGTCGGGAAGGGCATTGACAAATACCTGCGGGTAATCAGCACCGAAAATACGCTTTAACCAGTAAAGGTATTCGAGGTAGTCCAGATTACTGACTTCCGTTTCATCCATATAAAAAGAAGAAATGGTAACCCTACGCGGATAGTTGTTCCAGTCGAACATCAGGTCTTCCTGTGTAGAGCCCATAACAAAAGTACCTCCTTCAATAAGGATAAGGCCGGGTCCGGTAAATTGTTCCTTCACTTCGGAAACTTCAAATCCGCCATTTTCAGGATTGTTGTATTCCCAATTGGTGGTCCTGGAGTGCTGTTTCTTTTGGAAAAAACTGCAGGACGACAATGATGCGACGAAGATCATTGTTAAGAATACCAGGGCTAATCTGCTGTACTTCATGATTTTGTTCTTTCTTTGGTGTAATTTGTGACTTATAAACTAAAACCTGGGACAATTTATTGCCTTAATACGTCTTCTTTTTTGATCCATACAATTAAATTGCCATCCCAGCGACACTTCATGTGCGCCACCGGTGGTGCCTTTTAAGTTGGAAAGGGTGATGTCATAACTGTATCCTACCTTCAATCCTTTCCAGTCCAGCCCTATCATCGGGACGATGGCATCAACGTTTTCAAAATTATGTCTGAACCATGCTCCGACAATAAACGGCCTTTTATTAACATACAAACCTACATTTAATTGATGAAAGTTATCCTGTTGCATGTAAAGAAAATTTGGGGAGATGGAAAAACTACCATAGTTATCATCACGTATGCTGCTGCCTGTGAGGTCGATAAAGACTCCCCCATGCACGGTAACTTTCATGTATAATTTGCTTGTACTGGCATCGTAAAACGCATTATTTGGCTCCGTGAGGTGATGAACGGCCACACCGCCATAAATATTCCCTTTATACGAAAAGGCGATCCCGGCATCGAAATCAGGATATGCAATGCTGTTATTGTCGGGAGGGACCTCAGATGTTGGATTAACAACCCCCTGGTTGGGGTCGATCATATCGCCAAAAATGAGGTTGTTCCACTTTAAAGTGGTTTGTATATAGCTGGCTTCAAGCCCAAAATTAATGTGTGTCCAATTGCCAATCTGTAGCCTGTATGAGTACATGGCGCTGATAATATTGGTGTTTATCAGATCTCCCGCATTATCTCCCAGAAAATAAATTCCTACACCTCCTGAGATCTTGGGAATATACATGTCGAATGCTGCACTGTAAGAAACGAAATTATTGGGCAGGGAAGGCCACTGATTGCGGTAACTCATACTCAGACGGGGACAAACATTTGATCCCGCAAGAGCCGGGTTCAGATAAAGCTGATTTGCATAGAACTGGGAAAAATGGGGGTCGGGTTGTGATTGCCCCTGGCTTTTTAAAAAGAACCCCAGCAGGATTAGTAATGTAAGGATATGAGTAAATCTGGTCATCATGTTCTTTGAAAACAATGCTCAAAATTTAATTTACAATAATACGAACATTTTTTTTACATCTAGGAAAATAATTGTCTGAACAGCCTTATTTTCGCAATATTTACTGAACAAAAACGTTTAAAAATGTAATTTGGATATATGGGCCGGTGTATTTTTTTAAACCAGGTACATAATCCTTTTGCCTACGGGCATAAATCCGGTTAAACCTTAGCATATGCTTACTCGAGTGAATTCCCTTTTACTGGTAGTTTTTTTATTTATCCCGCTAATGTCATTGGGCGATATCGGGCCTCTGCACAGAAGCCTCGACTGGTCACCGGTCACCAAAGTGAGGATAACTGATAACAAGTATGTGTATGAGTTGTCTTTTGCCGGGGCGAGCTATAATTCAGAAACAGGCAGCCTTCCTGTGTTCAGAGAGAGGTTTTCTGTTGGAAATCCCAATATCAATATAGAAGCTTCCATCACTGAGGAGGTATGGGAAAATATTGATGAAGCGGCCCTTAAGAACATACAGGGATATGAGTACATCGAATCCAGGCTGAAGATCAGCACGGCTGTCGCCATGGAAAGGAAACAGGCGTTTGCTGCGGTCTCCTTTGTTCCTTTGCGCAAGGATCCGTCAAGTGGCAGCTATCAGAAACTGGTATCTTTCAGCATCCACCTCCGGTATAGTGAACAGGCCTACCCCCAACGTGCTGCCGCTCAGGTATACAAGCAAAATTCTGTGCTCGCATCCGGCAATTGGTATAAGGTTGCTGTTCAATTTACCGGTATACACTTGATCACATATGATGATCTGTCGTCTATGGGGCTCAGCCCCTCATCGATTGACCCAAGGAACCTTCGGGTTTATGGTAATGGCGGTGGTATGTTGCCGGAGCCTTGTTCTGCTCCGAGGCTTGACGACCTGATGGAAAATGCCATATTTGTTGCAGGCGAGAACGATGGCAGTTTCAACCAGGGTGACTATATCCTTTTCTATGGAGAGTCGCCGGATGTATGGGACTGGGATGATGGGACACAGCAATTTACACACGAGGTAAACTTATATTCAAACTTTTCCTACTACTTTATCACCGCTGACCTGGGCCAGGGAAAGAGGATACAGAGTGTTTCTTCCACTACCCAGCCATATACACATATCGTAAATAAATTCACAGACAGGAAATTTATTGAGAAAGATGATCTGAACATTGTGAGGACCGGCCGCGACTGGTTTGAATATCCGCCTTATGAAGTGCAGACCACCGCAGAATATACATTCACTTTTCCTGATATTGACCTCAGCTCTCCCGTAAAAATGAAGACCAGGGTTGCAGCCAGATCAAGTGCTTCGAGCAATTTTAAATATTATATCAATGGAAACGAGCTTGTAGAGACCCTTACAGTGCAGACTGTATCTTTTACAACAGATCAATATGCACGTACTGCCACAAGCGAATCAGAGTTTGCTGTGAGCAGTGCGAACGTGTTGCTTAAAGTAAATTACAGCAAGCCCTTTTCGGCCTCCATCGGATGGATGGATTACATTGCTTTGAATGCAAGGCGGAACCTGAATTTCGGTAGTGGCCAGCTGGCTTTCAGGGATCCATTATCAGCCGGTACCGGTAATGTAGCCGAGTATAATATGAGTGGTGCCTCAACGGCTCTGACCCTTTGGGATATTACTGACAGGTTCAATATCAGGAAGGTCAACACTAATATCAATGGCTCTGCAATGACTTTCCGCCTGCCGGCAGATAGCATCAGCGAGTTTATTGCCTTCGATGGGACTTCGTACTTCAGTGCTTCCTTTGTTGGAAAAGTACCTAATCAAAACCTGCATTCTATCTCCATCCCCGACCTTTTGATCGTTGCTCATCCGGCCTTTATGAGTGAGGCCACACGACTGGCTAATCATCACAGGGATCACGATGGATTGAATGTTTTTCTTACGGAAATCGATAAGGTTTATAATGAATTCTCCTCCGGTGCACAGGAT
>QMPN01000201.1 GCA_003648575.1 Bacteroidota bacterium | reverse complement strand
TACGAATACTTAAAAAAATGTTGCGGATATGTAATAATTGTATTATATTTGTGTTAACATTTAAGCCCGGATACTGAAAGCATTGCCAAATCTTGTACTCAAAAGCTGCCAGCAACTACCAAAGTCCGGGCTTTTTTTAATTGCCTTAATCAAATCTTATAATCGTGGAAAAAAGGCTGTCCTTTTGGGGGCAGCTTTTTTTTTGTTTGGGGTATGAGGAGTGCGAACATCCGGTTCAGACCTTAAGCCATACACCTGAACCTACTGCCGAAATACATATTGAATAATATTCGCTCCCATCTGCAGCGCTTTTAACCTGGTTTCTTCAGAGTCTTTATGAACGGCTGCTTCTTCCCATCCGTCGCCAAGGTCACATTCGAAAGTATAAAAGCAAACCAGCCTGCCCTCATATATAATCCCAAACCCCTGCGGGGCTTTGTCGTCGTGCTCATGAACCTTTGGAAGGCCTTTGGGAAAGGCATATTTCTGATGATAGATCGGATGATCGAAAGGGAGTTCCACAAAATCCAACTCGGGAAAGATTTTTTTCATTTGTGGGCGGATGAACTTGTCAAGCCCATAATTGTCATCGATGTGAAGAAATCCACCTGAAACCAGGTATTCCCTGAGGTTTTTCACCTCCCTGGCTGAGAAGACCACATTACCATGGCCAGTCATATGGACAAAAGGATAGTTGAAAATGTCCGGACTGCTTACCTCTACCGTTGCATAATCTTCTTCGAGTTGCGTACCGAGGTTCTGGTTGCAGAATTTGATAAGGTTTGGCAGGGAAGTGGGATTGGCATACCAGTCGCCACCTCCGTTATATTTCAGCAGGGCAATCTGCAACTGTGCCATGAGCGGAGCCGTCGACGCCAACATGGCTAGCATAAGTAAGAAAAATATCCTTTTCATCTAAGAATTAACGTATAAAACCTTTCAATGTTCTTATTCCTTGTTCTCTATTCGCTATTCATCAGGGTTAGCGTATGCACCGCCACCACCCCGGCCGTTTCTGTCCGCAGCCTGCTGTTGCCAAGGCTCACTACATCAAATCCGTTTTCCCTGGCAAGTTCTACCTCCTCCGGACTGAAGTCCCCTTCGGGCCCTATCAGGATAGTGGCATCTCCAGGAACGTTATACAGTGATTTTAATGAGGGATGTTCTCCTTTCTCTACATAGGCAATAAATTTCTGACCGTCATGCTTTGCCGTAACAAACTCCTTAAAGAATGTGGCTTCGTTTAGAAGGGGAAGATATGCCTTCACAGATTGTTTCATAGCAGCCGTAATCACCTTATACAGGCGTTCAGTCTTTATTACCTTGCGTTCAGAGCGACTGCATATCAGGGGAGTGATCTCATCGATACCTATCTCTGTTGCTTTCTCCAGGAACCATTCAAAACGATTGATGTTTTTAGTGGGTGCGATAGCAACATGTAGCTGGAAGCACCTTTTACCAAAATCCTCCTGCACTTCCTTGATCCTGACCTCACAACGGCGCGGATCTTCGTTTACCAGTTCCCCGGTACACATCTTTCCTGCACCATCAGTCAGCATAATAGTGTCTCCACATTTCATGCGCAACACACGGATAATATGCTTCGATTCCTGTTCCTCAAGGGTATGAAGATCTCCTTTCAGCTCATGTGCATAAAATAACTGCATAATCAGGATTCTGTTTAGTGGACTATGATCTTGCGTGTTACATTTAATTCGTTAGAAACGAAGCTGATAAAATATATCCCCCGGGGGAATCCGCTTGCATCAACGCGGCTGAAATCACTATCGGTACCTATTTTCTCTGTGTACATCAACTGGCCATTCACATTCTGAACACTCATCCGTAGTGCCTCCGTCCTGTCGGGAAGGATGATGTTAAAGATGCCATCGGATGGATTTGGATAGATATATACCTGCTGATCATCCACAATATGATCATTCAGACCCACCAGGTTGGAAACCTCAATATTATCGATATAGATATTGTTCCCACGAAATGCATAGGTTTCAAAGGCGATCTTCACGCTGCTTTCCATTGCATAATCGCTCAGGTCAAGGAAAATACAATCATTTCCATATCCTGAACCACACCAGTCGTCTTCTGTTTGAGGTACGAATGGCAAGATGGATGGAGGCGCAGTCTCCAGTTCTTCGAGTGCAGCCGAATAAAGCCTGGTCCAGTTTGCACCACAATCTGTTGATATTTTCACAATCAGTGTATCTACAAAGGGATACTTGCTCGCATAGGCATGCTGGAAGAATAGTCCAAGTGAATTATAATTGCTAAAATTCATGGCTGGTGAGATCAACATGTCTCGGGTACCCAGGTTATTGTTATTAATAATATTCACCCAGGCAGCCTGGTTTCCGGGTTCGTTACCATCAACATTTGTAATGTCCCATGTGATGTCTGAATCTGGATTCTCTACGGTCCAGCCTTTATTGTCGAAGGATCCCTCTTCGAAATCTTCGGTAAAGGGCAGTATCAAGCCGCCAATAGCTACATAATCAGTTTTGGTCAGGCTTCCCGGTCCGTTGGCATTTTCCGCTGTGAGCGTAACAGAATATGTTCCTGAACCATTGAATTGCACGGTGGGTGACTGCGAATTGGCATTTGTCCCACTCATGTAAGTAACATTGTCCGGATCGAATTCCCATTGCCATGTATCGGGGCAGTTAAGCGTTTGATCCGTGAAGTGGATCACGTCACTGCCACAGGGTGCAGGGTCATCAGCTTCGAAGTAAACTTCCGGCAGTATATCATCACTCACGGTGATATAGCCTGCAACATAGGTTGAATCCTGTCCAAACTCATTCCACACCTTCAGGGCAACCGCATAGGTTCCCGGGCTATCGTAATTAATGTCCAATGGATTCATATCGG
This sequence comes from Bacteroidota bacterium, assembly GCA_003648575.1. The sequence goes on along the minus strand of QMPN01000201.1, from coordinate 2,795 downwards.
AAGAAGTTCCGGGTGTTCCGCCTTCAAATGTCCAGTTGAAGAAATGAGGCAAGCCCGTCGACATATTATAAAAATCGATGGCACAATTGGGAGGAATCACCGTTTCGGAGCTTGAAAATGCGACTTCGGGAGTCCCGGCCCACATATCAGAACCCCAAAGACCCCGTCCGTAAGTTCCTGCCCTTATTGCATCTCCGCTAATACTGTCGGGATGGTAATAGATCTCGATCTCACGAACCGAAGCATCCACCGGTAGTCCTTCGTTGAACCATATCCAATCGGTCATGCCATATTCTTTATAAAATACGCCGAGGTCAGAGCCTACGTAAAGGCCTTCCTGACTGTTTTTGTAATATGCTATGGAAGTAAGGTTGATACTTGGCAGGTTAGAACTTATATCTACCCAGCTAAGTCCCTTGTCAATGCTCTTGTAAATGTCATTTCCAAGTGCGATATAAACGGTGTTTTCGTCGAAGGGATGAGCCTCAATATCTCCTGCTGTTCCGCCTTGTGGCAGGTTAGTTGTAATATCTATCCATAATGGGTTGCTGCTGTATGCGTCATCGGTACGAAACACAGAACCATTATATTTTCCGGTGTACAGAATTTCAGGATTGGCAGGGGATTGCTCTACCACTGCCATATTATCATTGTTGCTGAATGCCGATACTTTCTTCCAGGAAATCTGTCCTGCTCCGGCCTTCACATTGTTGCAGCGCCAGATATTTTTGTAACCGATAAACATGATATCCGGGTCATATTCATCCAGGATGTATGGCGTGATCCAGGCACCGGCTTCATTGATACCATATATGCCTTCCCGGCAAACATCTATCTGGTAATTATTATTATAATAACGAGCCACGTTGCCATAATATAGTGATGCATAGCTGTATTTCGAATCTGTTGGGTCGATGATACATTCGAAGCCATCGCCACCACGGGTAAAATCCCATTCGGTCCCATTGAGGGTGGAAGTCCCGTTATCCTGGTATCCGTTTATTACCAGGTCTTTTACTGTTGCGCTCTGCCCGATCCTGTATACCTGGCTGATGGGCATGCCATCTGTGATCACGGTCCAGTTGGTACCTCCGTTGGCGGTCCAGTAAATACCACCGTCGTTTCCGGTATAAAGTCTTCCGTCAGCAGGATTATATTCCAGTATGTGTAGGTCGGCATGTACCGCTGGTACTCCGCAATCACCCCACCAGTGTGAGCTGATATCCCATGTCGCTCCTCCGTCTGTTGATTTGAAACAGTTTACACCGCCTGCAAAAATGGTATTTTCATCCTGCGGGTCGGCTGCAATATCAAGATCGTACCATGCCTGGCCACCGCTGCCACCATCGCAGCCCCAGCTCATAATATTGGGGGAGTTCGACATTTCAGTAAAGCTGTCACCGGCGTCAGAAGAGCGGTAGAGTGCTTTGAATTCACTTCCACCGGTGGTAAGGAAATACACCACCTCGGTATTGGAAGAAGTTACTGCGATCACACCCCTGGAACTGCTGGCCAGGCCATTTGTGATCTGGATCCATTCATCGCCTCCATTAATGGTTTTATAGAAATTGCCGCCTTTGCTGGCATACATGGTTTCGGGATCATCAGTTTTGAACAGGATCTCTTTGAAATTTCCATTGATCTGCTGTGTCCAGTTTTGTGCTCCGTCGGTTGTGACAAAGATTCCCACTGAAGTGGCAGCATAGAGTTTGTTTTCATTCGTAGGGTGGATGATCATCCTGCCCACGGTGGCATTCCCCATGCCGGTATTGGCTTCAGTCCAGTTAACACCTCCATCGGTGGATTTGAGCACCCCAATGCCGAGAGCATCACCTGCATCTCTGTCGCCGGTTCCCATATAAATAATGTCGGGATTGGTGTGATCAACAGCAATAGATGACACCCCAAGGGTGGGGAGCTTATCGCAATAGCTTGTCCATGTGATCCCGCCATCGTTGGTGATCCACATCCCGCCGGCGGGTGCCCCTGCGAAAATGGTGTTGGGGTCTGTAGGATGGAAAGCAATGGCGTTGAGCCTGCCAAGACCCTGATATCCTTTGGCATTAGGAATGTTAAATGGTCCTAGGTTTTCCCAGTCTCCTGCAGGTGATTTCGCAGCAGTGTTATTCTCCAAAAATTTATGATATTCCTTCCAGAGGTAATCGGAGGGAAGACGTTCCCCATTGGGTTTGATGCGGAATTGCATCATATATTCCCATCGCTTATACGGCTTGAATCCGCTGCCTTTGGTAACCTCACGGCCTTCCCAGTAGGTGTTGAAGGCTGTTTGTACTTCGAAGAAGTTGATAGTCTCATCCTGCATCATCTCTATCCAGTACGGATAACTTTTGTAATCAGGAGTGTTGTTTTCGGTCGTTCCCTGTGCCCAAATACATAGGCTTGCCAGGACTGCCGTGGCAGTTAGGAGCAGTGCTTTTTTCATTGTTAATTAATTAGGTTTCAGCAACAAATTTACGATAAAATACATGTAATTTGAAGAGGGGGAGCTTTTTGTAGCAATTGAAGTTTGATACCAGAAGAACGATAGCAGAAGTTAGAAGAATGATACCAGAAGTTAGAAGAATGATACCAGAAGTCAGAAATACTTTGCATTTCGTTCTTCGTTTTTCTGGTATCTGACTTCCACGGCCGGTTTATTAATAAGAAGAGGAACTTTGATATCAGAAGAATGATACCAGAAGGCAGAAGAATAGTACTTGAAGTCAGAAGAATGATACCAGAAGTCAGAAATACTTTGCATCTCGTTCTTCGTTTTTCTGGTATCTGACTTCCAC
>QMPN01000200.1 GCA_003648575.1 Bacteroidota bacterium | reverse complement strand
GACATGATGTACCAGTTTGAAGCAGATTTTCCGGAACTCTGCGATGTTTTCAGTATTGGCACCACCAATGAGGGCAGGGAACTCCTGGTAGCGAGGATCACTGACAATGTTAGCCAGTCAGAAGGTGAACCGGAGTTTTTATATACTTCCACCATGCATGGTGATGAAACCACTGGTTACGTGCTTATGCTCCGGTATATTGATTACCTTCTCAATGGATATGGAACAAATGCAAGGCTTACTAACCTTGTCGATGAGATAGACATCTACATAAATCCCCTCGCAAACCCTGATGGAACATACCACGGCGGGAATTCCAGTATTTATGGGGCAATACGCTTCAATGCCATGGGAGTCGACCTTAACAGGAATTATCCTGATCCGGAAGATGGCCCGCACCCTGACGGGAATGCATGGCAAACAGAAACTGTGCACTTTATGAATTTTGCAGAAGAACATAATTTCGTCATGAGTGCTAATATGCATGGAGGCACTGAGGTTTGCAATTATCCCTGGGATACATGGTCAACCCTTGCAGCTGATAATAACTGGTGGGTATATGTATGCCGTGAATATGCCGATACCGTGCATGCAAATGCCCCGGGAGGTTATATGACAGGATACAACAATGGCATAACAAATGGTTACCAGTGGTATTCCATTGCCGGCGGACGACAGGATTATATGAATTATTTTCATCAGTGCAGGGAGTTCACGCTCGAAATTTCCGACGTGAAGCTAATACCTGCCAGTCAGTTACCGGCCCACTGGAATTATAATTACAGATCCTTTCTGAATTACATGGAACAGTGCTTATTTGGAGTCAGGGGAAAGATAACCGATTCAGCATCAGGCGATGCCATAACAGCAGAGGTTTTCGTGCTCAATCATGAAAGTGACAGCTCCTGGGTATATTCATCACTGCCGGGTGGTAACTATCACAGGCTCCTTTTTGAAAGCTTTTACAGTATCCGTTATTCAAAGTCGGGTTACTATTCACAAACCTTTGATAATGTTATCGTTCACGATAGGGAAGCCACCGTGCAGGACGTGGAACTCGTCAAGATAATGTTTGATATCGACGAACCTCTTGCTGAAACATTCAGTATTTACCCTAACCCGGTATCCGGAAATTATTTAAAGCTAAAAGCAAACCAATCGGTCGGGGATATCACCATATACTCAATGAATGGGGAATTGTGTCATAAGTCGAATACCGGCGGAACAAATACGGCATTTGTTGATGTGAGCAAGCTGAATGCAGGAACATACATTATTAAGATAGTGTTGGATGGTAAGCTTGTACAGCAGAAAATGATCAGGCACTAACCTATCATTATCCCATATCCGAGTATAATGCGGTAAAGGATGATAAAAATCAATGGGATTGCTATAATCCTGAAACTAAATCTGACTCTTATGGCCTCTTCCTCGAAGTATAAGGAATGTGCATAGCGATGGCCAATGGCAATGGGAATGATGGTAAGCACCAGTGTGAGAGAGACAGTAATGTCATATAACAGGAGTTCAGGGAGCATAAGCAAGGCAATTATTGCATTTCCTGCAAGAAACGGGATGATGGCCTGCGCCCAGATGAATCTTTTTTGCTGATGCTTCTCAAGATGCCGGTAGTAACTGTTTGCCGAGATCAGGAATGATCGTGCCGTGAACACCCCCAACAGGATCAGGGCTGTTATAGATACTATTGTGTAGATCACCTTTTCAGTATCAGATATGAAAGACCAGATAATAGCATATCCAAACCCACGGCTAAATAAACTTCCAATCAGCAAAGAGCCGAAAAATGCATTAAAGCCATGAATTAAAAGCCAGAGAAGGAATAGTTTTCCAAGTCCTCTTTCGGTACGGATATACGAAAAGATTATAGCAAAAAAGAGGGCAAGGACCCCTGCCAGTATAGGGCCGGAGGCATAGATCATCTTAACTGAATCACCGAACCATTGTTCAGGTTTTACCATCCATAATACTTCATAATAGTAAATGATGGAGCGGTAGTCGAAAAATACACCTGATATTGATGATGTGAACAGGATGATAAGAAAGATGAGCAGATAGGCTGCCACAAACAATAAGGTGGAATGTATGCTGATCACAGCAAATTCCCTTATCTGGCCTTTATTTCTCCTGATATGCCTGATTAGTTGCGGCAGCTTAGCCGGGTTAAGATTTTTCAGGCTTAAGATCAAATTTCTTGAGCAGATTTTCAGGTAAAACCGGAGAAGCCTCCTGCGGCGATGTCTTTTGAATTTCCTGTCACGAGAAACAATGGCATGCTTTTCCTGTTGCAGGCTTTCATAATGCTCTTTGTTATCGATAAGGTCTTGAAGGTAATCAGCTTTAAGCGAATCTTTGATCTCTTTTCTGTCCAGGTTTTCCTGCCGCCTTTTATGTTTATCGGCAATACGTTCTTTCCTGTGATGTTCCTTTGCTATCGATTTGCTTTCGGTTACCACAGCACGGGAATCACGGTCTGCACTCCGGCGTTCTTCTCTGCGCAATCTTCTCACATAGCGCAGATAGCGCATTCTTCTATAGATACGGTAAAGAAAGGTGTATTTCTTCCTCGCAGACATGTCAAAAGATCCTATCAGCCAAGGGCATCCTTGAACTGATCCTTGCTGTAAATGCCTTTTTCCAGTTTTTCCTTTATTACTGTAAAAGCATCAATGGTATATTCCACATCTTCCAGGGTGTGCACTGCCGTGGGAATAAGCCTGAGGAGAAGAACTCCTTTCGGAATAACCGGATAACTGATAATTGAGCAGAAGATATTGTAGTTTTCGCGAAGCTCATATGTGACATGTGTGGCTTCAGGAATACTTCCGGGCAGGATAACCGGTGTTACGGGTGATTCGGTATTGCCGAGGCTGAACCCTTTTTCTCTTAAGCCTTTCTGCAAAGCGTCAACAATTGTCCATAATTTGTCCTTATGCTCGGTGCTGTTTCGGATCATGTCAAGCCTTTTCAGGGCTCCGATCACCATAGGCATTGGAAGCGACTTGGCATAGATCTGTGAACGCATATCATATCTCAGGTAGTCAATGATATCTTTCTTGCTGGCCACGAAAGCTCCTATGCCTGCCATGGCCTTTGCAAAGGTTCCGAAATACAGGTCAACCTGATCCTGAACCCCAAGAAACTCATCAGTGCCGGCTCCTGTAGCCCCCATGGTACCAAAGCCGTGAGCATCATCGACCAGGAGTCTGAATTCATATTTTTCCTTCAGGGCACATATTTCTTTAAGCTTGCCCAGATCACCCGACATGCCGTAAACTCCTTCCGTGATCACCAGGGTGCCGCCACCTGTCTGATCTGTGATCTTTTTAGCCCTTGAAAGCTCTTTTTCAAAGTTTTGTATGTCATTATGGGGATAAACGAAACGTTTGCCAAAATGCAGCCTCATCCCATCAAGGATACAGGCATGTGCTTCTGAATCATAAACGATAACATCTTTTCTGTCAACCATGGAATCAATGATGGAAACCATGCCCTGGTAGCCGTAATTTAACAGGTAAGCAGACTCCCTGCCAACGAAGGCAGCGAGTTCCTCTTCCAGTTGTACGTGGTATTTAGTCTGGCCCGACATCATCCGTGCACCCATAGGATAAGCCAAACCCCACTCCTTAGCGGCATCGGCATCAGCTTTCCTTACTTCCGGATGATTGCCCAATCCAAGATAGTTGTTCAGACTCCAGATCAAGCGTTCTTTACCCTGAAATATCATCTTGTTCGACAGCTCTCCTTCAAGCTTGGGGAACATATAATATCCGTCTCCCTTTTCACGGTATTTTCCTAAGGGGCTGGGCCTGCTTAATACTTTTTCAAAAATATCCACGGTTTACATTTTAGGTTTATAATTTGATCATTGCAAAAGTATTAATTTATGGTTTACCCGCAAATGAATTCCTTACATAATAATCAAGAATAGAATACGTTTTAAAAATCAATATAAATAGCTTACTTTTGCAGCATGTTTAATAGATGGCTTTTCGGCTTATTATTTTTAAGTGTTATCCTTACTGTTTCCTGTTCAAAACATTCAAGGGTATTGAAAAGCGGTGATAATGATCTGAAGTATGAAGTGGCCATTGACCTGTATGAAAAAGGAGACTATTACAGGGCAATACAACTTTTCGATCAGCTGATCGCCATCTACAGGGGCACTGAGAGGCTGGAGGTTATCAATTATTATTATGCACACTGCTATTACCATCAGGGCGATTATCTTCTGGCAAGCTATTATTTTAAGCGCTACGCACAGAATTACCCGTCCAATCCCAGGGCAGAGGAGTGTATGTTTATGAATGCATATTGCTACTACCTCGATTCACCGCGTTACAGCCTGGATCAGACCAATACCTACGAAGCTATTAAAGAGATGCAGATTTTTATTAATGTATTCCCTCAAAGTGACTCAATTAAAGCTTGTAATGCTATTATTGATAAATTGCGCGACAAGCTTGAGAAAAAAGCTACAGAAATAGGCATACAGTATTATAAGACAAGACATTACAAAGCAGCTATCACATCTTTTGAAAATGTGATGGAGGACTTTCCCGATTCTGAGAACCGGGAACAGATATTTTATTTTATGATGAAATCCTATTTTTTCTACGCTATATATAGTGTCGATGAAAAGCAGGATGAGCGGTACCAGGCGGCTGTCGAGATCTATAATGATATCATGTACCTGTTTCCTGAAACCAAATATCAAAGAGAGTTAAAAACCATGCACCGAAATGCAACGGACAAGCTTGCAAATTAAATCAGAAATTATATTAGAAAATGGATTATAAAAAGGTAAAAACAGAAAGAACGGCAATAACCAGGGACAAACATCGCTTTTACGAGCAATCCGGTAATATATACAAGTCAGTGTCTGTCCTTTCAAAACGTGCGAATCAGATCGGTTTGGAGATGAAAGATGAACTGAACAGGAAAATTGCCGAGTTTGCAACAACAACCGACAACCTGGAAGAGATATTTGAAAACAGGGAACAGATAGAGATCGCCAAGTTCTATGAACACCTGCCAAAACCAGCATTGATCGCAATTCATGAGTTCCTGAATGAGCAGATCTACTTCAGGGATCCTCATGATGAGATGGATGAAGAAAGCAAGCCTGTTTAAGTCGTCAGGAGGCAGAGAATGCTAAAAGACAAAAAGATCATCATTGGTGTAACCGGCAGCATTGCTGCCTATAAGGTGTCACCCCTCGTTCGCCTGCTCATAAAAGAAGACGCAATAGTGCAGGTCATTATGACACCGGCTGCACATGATTTTGTAACACCTCTGACCATGGCAACCCTGTCGGGCCAGCCGGTGCTTACAGAACCATTTAACCCTGTAGATGGTGACTGGACCAGCCATGTTGAATTAGGCCTGTGGGCTGACCTGATGCTGATTGCCCCGGCTACAGCAAATACGCTGGCTAAGATGGCAGGTGGCATTGCAGACAACCTTTTACTAACAACCTACCTTTCAGCCAAATGCCCGGTATTTTTTGCTCCCGCCATGGACATTGACATGTACCGGCACCCAACAACCAAACAAAATATTGAAAAGTTACAATCCTTTGGCAACCAGCTGATCGCCCCTACAGAGGGTGAACTGGCAAGTGGCCTTTGTGGTGCAGGAAGGATGGAGGAGCCGGAGAACATAATCAGCATCCTGAAGGAATTCTTTACCAAAGGCTGGGATTT
>QMPN01000199.1 GCA_003648575.1 Bacteroidota bacterium | reverse complement strand
TACGGCATTACCCATACGCTCAAATTCCGTTCCATTCCATGAATTTTCATCATGGTTGGTGATGAAGCACATGCGATAGGCATCTTCAGGAAAGCGCTGATCATTCTTTACAAAATATGCTGCAAGATCATTTGCGTTCTTCTCACCCCTGGCAATGCTGTTCATGATATGATGGAGTTCCCAGGCATATGACATATCGAAAGCATGAAAATGATGATCTACTTCTTCGGCTTCTGCCAGCATAAATACGGGTTTGACCTGATCCAATTCTTTCCTGGCCCTGTCCCAGAATTCTAGCGGCACTTCTCCTGCCACATCACAGCGATAGCCATCCACATCAGCCTCAACAATCCAGTATTTCAGGGCTTCGATCATGGCGGCTCTCATCTCTTCATTTTCAAAGTTGAGTTTTGCTACATCTGTCCAGTCGAAAGGAGCGATCATAGCACCGTTTTCATCTTTCGCATACCATTCTGGATGCTCTTCTATCCAGGCATTGTCCCAGGCGGTATGGTTGGCCACCCAGTCGAGGATGACATACATCCCCAGCTTATGTGCCTCATCAACAAGCGCCTTCAGATCATCCATGTTTCCGAATTCGGGATTCACCCCGGTATAATCCTGCACAGAATAATAGCTGCCGAGAGAGCCTTTCCTGTTCTTCTCCCCTATCGGATGAATAGGCATCAGCCAGATGATATCCACACCCAGTTCTTTAATACGCGGAAGGTGTTTCCTGAAGGCTTCAAAAGTTCCTTCCGGTGTAAACTGGCGTACGTTCACTTCATAAATAATAGCATCCTTGCTCCAGTCGAGGTGAGACACATATGATTTAGGGGCAGTGCTGCTTTCGGTCTCACTCTTGCATCCTGCAATCAGCAAACCTCCCAGCAAAATTACCGCCAGAATAATTATCAGGCCTGGTGTTATAAGCATTGCTCTCTTCATTATTTATCAATATTTAGATTAATCAACGGTATAAATATCGAAAGATTGTGCATCAAGTTCAACACTGAGTTTACCATCAGATACCGTTGCTCCATTTCCAAAGTGATCCAGCAAAATGTAATCCTGAAATCGTTCCGGAAGGTCGAATGTAAGTGTTTCTTTGTCGAGTCCTTTATTCATTGCCACAATAACAATACGATCGAAGTATGTCCTGCAATAAGCATAGGTTTGCTCTGTAAGCAGCAGGGTTTCAAATTCGCCATAGGTCAAAGAAAGCTCATTCATACGCAATGCCGTCAGCTTTTCAACAGTTTTCAGCACTTCCTTTTCATTTTCATTCAGATCGTTGAAGCGCATCATCCTTCTGCTGTCGGGATCGTTACCCCCCGGCATGCCGATCTCATCACCGTAATAGATCACCGGGAGGCCGGGAATGCTCATATTAAAGGCGAATAGCAGCTGGGTTACTTTATATCCTGATTCATTCCCAATTCCAATCTCCCTTGTCCATCCGGCAACTTTGGCATCTTCCTCGAAAAGCAGATCACCACCGGCATAGGATGTAAAGCGTCCCCTGTCCTGGTTTCCACTGATATACCCCATCAGGTTATGTGCGCCATAATACTGCAGGCTCTCCTTCAGGGAGGCATCCAGACGGCTGAAGGGTTCTTCCTGCCGAATCAAAACAGCCAGGGCATCGTCGTACACATTGAAATCGAATTGTGCATCCAGCATGCCAGTACCCAGGTAACTGCTTATCAGTGCCGGTCCTCCATATGTTTCTCCGATCTGGTAATACTGTCTTTCGCCACCGGCAGTTTGTTCTTTGAGCTTTCGGGTAAGTGCACGCCAGAATACCAGGGGTACATGCTTGGTAGCATCATGCCTGAATCCATCGAGATCATACTTTTTGATCCAGTACAAGGCCGAATCCGACAGCATCTCATACACCTCCGGTTTAGCTAGATCAAGGGTAGGCAGGAATATATCGAACCAGGTGGTTAACCTGTATTCATCCCAACGCTCTGTGTTCAGACTGCCATCCGGCAGGTATAATTCAGTAGCCCATTCCGGGTGTTCCAGATACACAGGATGATCTTCATGCACATGGTTGGCCACAATATCGAGCAATACATTCATCTCATTTTCATGAGCGGTTCTGACCAGTTCATGCAGGTCCTCTTCCGTACCGTATCTATCGTCGATGAGCGTAAAAGAGACCGGCCAGTAGCCATGGTAGCCTGAAAATTTAGATTCCGGTTCCGGCCAGTAACCATATGGTTCTTCGGGGTTCTTCACCAGTGGTGACACCCATATTGTATTCACCCCGAGTTTCTTAAAATATCCATCCATGATCTTTTCCGTAACCCCTTTGATATCACCACCGTGGTAATCGGCAGGAGGCAACACATCAGGCCTGTTCAATGGTCTGTTATTGCCTGAATCGGCATCGTTAAATCTATCAACGAAAGCATTATAAAGTATCATGCTATGCATATCGAACCTCGTCAGCAGACCTGGATCTTCCACTACTTTCCCGTACTCCAAGGGGATGAGCAGGTCGTTGGAGACTCCGTGTTCATTCCAGGCCCAGACCCTGATAAATGTGCGTTGCATCCGGCTTGCAGCTTCAGGTATTTCAATCTCATATTCATCATCATCCTCCAGTTCAATATATTCATCCGGAAGCTTAACATTCTGCCAGTAAACCAGGAGTCCGTCTACCTTCTGTTCAAATCCGATCTCAATATCATCATCTTCATATTCATCAGTAAAGATCACCGGCACCTTATCTGCAATATCGGTTGCTACAGGGAGTAGTGAATTAAACCCACCCATATTATTATCGATGCTGTCGGGATTTTCCGGGTCGAGGATATCTTCTCCATCCACGTTCAGGAGATACTGATAGGTGCCCGGATTAAGCATCAGGGTAGCAGTCCAGACACCATCTTTCAATTCCAGGTCAGGCCTTCCGCTTGTCCATCCATTGAATTCGCCCCTTACTGTTACATTTTCATATACTTTGTTACCCGGATCAAAGGTCAGCTCCACTACCTGCATAGCTGAACGTTTCAGGGCTATTGCTTCGCTAATGCCGTTTGCCGTGACCTCAAGGGAGAGTATGGCCGGCATATCGGGAACTGAACTAAGCTTTAATATTCCTCCATCGAAGCTATAATTAGCCTCATCCAACCCAGCAATAATGACACTTTCAATCATATCTGTATCCAGGTAAAAATCCGAAAGAGGGATAACGGTCTCTTCTACATTCAAATTTACCGGTAGAGTCAGCCCAATAATATTGGAAGCCGGGTTTATTGAAGGGTATTCTTTGTCAGTGCTGCATGCTGTAATTCCCAGAGCTACAACTACAAGAAAAAGTATCTTTTTCATCAGGGTATGTATTATTAATTGTCTAATCAATATCAAAAATCAATGCTGTTTTAGGAGGAATGCTAAGGCTGGACATATCTGCAACATTGCTCCTTCCTGTTACTTCATATGCTTTCCGGCTACCCAAGAGGCACTCTTCGAAACGATTAAGATCAGGCATATTCCTCGGACTGTCATTATTGTTCATCACCACCATACACCTATCATCCCCATTGATACGAAAATAAACGTAAATACCGTCCTCCGGAATAAAATGCACCAATTTACCATCATGGATTTCTTCTGCATTTTTACGCCAGTTCTGAATATTTTTCACGTATTCCTGTGCATCCAATTGTTCTGCCGTAAGCCCTTCCCCGGAAAATGCATTCACCACATCGCCTTCCCATCCGCCGGGAAAGTCTTCACGAATATAACCATGGCCATGATGCTCCTCCCCTGTCATGAGTATCTCGGTTCCATAATAAATCATCGGGATGCCCCGTGTGGTATAATAAAAAGCTAGCGCCATCTTATATTTATCCGGGTCTTCCTGCATCGTGGTATAGAATCTGCTCAGGTCGTGGTTATCGGGGAAGATCACATTGTTATAAGGATTGTCGTACAGAAAGTCCTGTGCCAGGACATAATATAGTCTTGCCATACCTTCAGTCCATGATTCCTCTTCATGCAGAGCCTGATCCACCGCATAGTGAAGGGGAAAATCAGTCAGGCTGGGAACGTATGAATTATACCCGAAGCGCTCATTTTCTGAACCGGCATAGTATGCCGTAATCGCTTCTTTTTGCAGCCATGTTTCAGCAACTATATTAAAATTTGGGTATTCCTCTTTCATTCTCTTCATCCACCTTTGCATAAATACCTGATCGGAATATGGATATGTATCCATCCTGATTCCATCAAGACCGGCATATTCCACCCACCAGATACTGTTCTGTATCAGATAATTGGCAAGATATTCATTCTGTTGATTCATATCAGGCATATTGGTGTCGAACCATCCGTTTTGCATCTTCTTCATGTCAGCCTCTGAAGAATAGGGATCAGAGATCACCGGGGCCCGGAAATTAGAACGTGTAAATTCAGGCCACTGATGCACCCAATCATCCGATGGAAGATTCTCCATCCACCAGTGTCTGCCACCACAGTGATTGAATACCATATCCATGATCACCTTAATATCTTTTTGGTGGCATTTGTCGATAAAATGCAGGTAATCATCATTGGTCCCAAAACGTGAATCGACCTTATAAAAGTTGGTGATGGCATACCCATGATATGAGTATTTCGAGTTGTTGTTTTCGAGTACCGGGTTCAGCCAGATAGCCGAAAAGCCCATTTCATCGATATAATCAAGGTGATCGGAAATCCCTTTTAGGTCACCGCCATGTCGTCCATCAGGATTTGAACGATCGGCCTTTTCAAGCATCCCGGGCATATCATCATTGGCAGGATCGCCATTGGCAAAACGATCGGGCATGGCCAGCAGTATAATATCTTCCGGTCCGAAGCCGACACGAGCGGCAGATCCTTGCCTGCGGGATTTTAATTCAAATTCGTATTCATAGCGCAGATCTTCATCCCTGTCGAAACGGATACGTATGGTTCCCGGTGCAGCCTTCTCATCAATTTTAAGATCCAGAAACAAATAATCAGGATTTCCGGTCTTGTTTACTTTTACCAATTCAACCCCACGGTATACAAGTCGTGGGGCAGTGAAAGCGATCCCCGGGGCATGCACCATCAGTTGTACTTCCGTACCCTTCATTCCAGCCCACCAGAAGGGAGGTTCTACTTTTGGTGTGTCTTGTGCAAAGTTGCTCAGTGATATAAGGAGCAGTAGGCTAAGGGCTATTAAAGTCTTCATATTTTGCAGGTTCTGGGTGCAGGATACCGGGTATCGGGTGATAAAATTCTTGTCAAAAATGCAAATTATTCGTGAGATGAGCATAGCGGCACATCATAATTTATTGGCAAAAATGGTATTAAGTTGATATGCTTGTATTAATTTTGCAGACCTCAACCTACAAAATTATGGAAGACACAAAATACAGAATGACTTCCCTCTGGCAAAGTCTATATCCTGAAGGAGATATTCATATACTCCATCATTTTATGGATCAGCTCGATGATGTAAAAAAAGATATCCAACACCCTCCCCATGAAGAGGGATGGTATAAAGATGCCATCGTATATTCGCTTTATGTTGATCTTTTTAATGATGACTTTCAGGGGTTGGAAGATAAGCTAGACTACCTCAGCAAGCTGGGTGTGAACTGTTTATGGCTCCTCCCTATCCTGGATTCTCCTGGTAAGGATGCCGGTTTCGACATAAAAGATTACAGAAGCATACGTCCGGATCTGCTTGGACTTGATCCGGG
>QMPN01000198.1 GCA_003648575.1 Bacteroidota bacterium | reverse complement strand
GTATTTCTATTACCTGGCCTAGCCCTTAATGATGCGTTTTATCATTCCAGGTTTTTGTGTGTCGCGGTCGTCGGAATAATAGCCATAGCCGTATCCATAACCATAGCCGTATCCATAGCCATAGCCATAACCATAACCGTAGCCATATGAGGTATTGGTTAGCTTCACATCGTTAATAAGAATGCTGATATTTAGCATTTCCCGTTTTTCTAAATCTTTTATAATGGAGGCAAAAATCTTTTTATTAGTATAGCCCTGGCGTACCACAAAAAGGTTACTATTGGCATACTTCATCAGCAAGAAAGCATCGGTTACCAGGCCAATAGGCGGAGTGTCAATGATAATATAATCATACCTCTTCTTCAGCTCCTCAAACAGCTCATTTGTCTTTTCAGAAGCAATAAGTTCAGATGGATTGGGGGGTATGGGGCCTGCCATGATCACATCAAGGTTCTCTACAGAAGCATGCTGTATGATCTCTTCCAGGGAGGTTTTGTTAATCAGGTAGGAAGTGATTCCCAGCGTGTTCGTAAGGCCAAAATCCTGGAAGATCTTAGGTTTACGCAAATCGAATCCCATTAAGAGTGTTTTCTTCCCATAAATGGCAAAAATAGTCGCCAGATTGATTGAAATGAATGTCTTTCCCGCGCTCACCATATCAGAGGTGATCAACACTGTTTGCTCTTTCTCACCTTTCGACATGAATTGCAGGTTGGTCCTGATCGACCTGAAGGATTCAGCAATAGCTGACTTGGGTGCATCGGTAACCACCCTGTTGGTCAGCTTGGTACTATGAAGGATATATCCAATAATCGGATACCTGGTCAGCCTTTCAACATCCTTCTTTTCGATGATTTTATCGTTAAGATAATCTCTGAGAAAGATGAAAAGAAAAGGAACAACTAAACCAAAGAAGAGCGCAATCATGTAATTGAAACCTTTCTTTGGCGACACAGGACTGATGCCATCATTCAAGGCAAGGTCGATGACCTCTGAATCGGCAAACGATGATGCCAGGCGGATCTGCGCCTCAGAACGTTTCTGCAAGAGGTAAGTATACAGTGAATTCTTAATGCCAAACTGCCGCTGGATATTGAAAAGCTCACGGTCGAGGGCCGGAAGGCCACCAATCTTTTCATATAGCCCATCTATTCTTTCATCGATAGATTTGATGGTAATGTCGGATGAGTTGATCACATTCTTAATGCTGACCAGGAGCGTTTCTTTTGCAAGATTGATCTTTTCATTCAATCCTCCCAGGAAAGGATTTTTTTCCGTAGAAGTTGATAGCAATTCTGTCTTCTCCTCATACAGGCCGAGCAGGTTATGAATCTGGCCACTGATAACCTCATCTTCAATTCCTGTGGTTGGAGGGATAAGCATTTCGCCCTCATCTTTAATCATATATTCTTTCAGGTGTTCGTAATACTTGGCCTTAACAAGCAATTCAGCTTTTTGATTTTGAAGGTCGTACAGGTTGGTGAAGTAAAAGTTCGTTTGCGTTTCCAGGTTCATCACCTTGTTCTCTGTCATGAAGTCACGTAGTTCTGACTCCGAACTCTTAAGAGAGTCTTCCAACTCAATAAGTTCCTGATCGATAAAGGCAATGGTGTTCTCTGATGTCTTATTCTTATCTTCCAGCTCAATGATCAGATATTCTTTCATGACCATATTCAGAAAATCAGCCATCTGGCTTACATTTGTTCCGCGCAGCGATAGCCTTATGATAGAAGAATTCTGGGATATGGGGTCTACTCGAAATCCTCTATAATATCGGGTGAGATATTCCAGGTTGTTAAAAAGAAACCTGTATTCGGCACCCTCGGAAATGTCCGGCTCGTAAAGCGGAGTCTTTTCTATGGTAAAACTGAAATACGGTGTCTCGATCTTTTCCCCAAAACGATGCCTTGCACTATAATCAAGCAATGGTAATACATTGGCCTGTACCACTTCATGTGCCTCATAATTATAATAACGAATGTTTTCTCCGGTGGCTGTCAGTTCAAATTCGTTATTGCCAGTGGGAGCTATAAAAAAATCGAGTCCGATGGGCTGTGGAACGACTGAGTCAAACACAACCCTGACAGGGCTTATCTTATAGAGTTCAGTGGTTTTGAAACTTTCTTCGGCAAAATAGGAGACATAAAAATTCAGTTTCTTGATCGTTCTGTTTACGACCGAATAAGACTTGATCACCACGATCTCATTCTGGATATTGTTCTGTATACGGCTGTAGCTTCCCATCCCGATCATGGTTTGCGGATCTACTTTTTTTGGGTCATTGATCAGCATACGCGATGATATCTCATAAACCGGGGTGGAGAATTTATTAAAGAAATATGCTATAGCTAAGGCGATAAGGATCGACAGCATAAAAAAGTACCAGTACCTGAAGAATTTCAGTAAAATGGACTTATAGTCTACTGATTCTTCGCGCAGCTCAGGGTTATATATATTTTCCTGTTCATTCATGGGCATCACTAGTTTGCAAGAAGTGCATAAACCAATAAAATAGTGGACAATACAGAGAATGCCAATCCATATGGGAATTGAGTGGAAACAAATTGCTTGGCCTTGATCGGTTCAGCATACACAATGTCGTTCGGCAGGAGAAAATAATAGTCTGATTCAAGTATGCGTTTGTCATTCAGGTTTACCCGCACAATCTTTGACCCATTTGTTGTTTGCCTGATGATGGCAATCTTATTCCTTTTAGCAAAATCAGTCATATCACCCGCCAGTGAAATAGCCTCAAAAATATTTATGTTGCTCTGGTATATGTCATATTTCCCGGGGCTTTTAAATTCACCCAGCAGGGTGATCCTAAAACTGGCCAGGCGAACAATCACAATCGGGTTTACCAGATATTCTGTCAGTCGTTTTTCAAGTTTTATCTGTATTTCCTCTGCAGTCAAGTCTTTCACATAAATATATCCCAGAGAAGGAAAATGAAAATATCCTGTATCATTTACCAGGTAACTGTTCAGATATAGGTCTGATCCACCGCTACTGGAGCTAGACCCGCTTACTTCATTGAAATAGGTAGTGGATTTCTCTTCCAGACTGTTGATCTTGATGTAAAGGTTATCGCCTGATTGTACCTGGTAATCCAGCAGGCGGTCATTGGTAAATGAATAGGTAGAATCTTCATCCTTGGGGATATCCTGCAGGTAAAGGATCTTCTTTTGCGGGACGCAGGATGCCATAATCAAACCCAGAAAAACCAGGAATAAAAAATATTTACTCACTTTCATTATTTGCTTTCTTTTTAGTCGGTATTTTATTCCCTCGCAAATGTAGCTGATTTAACGTAAAACCTCTAATAACAGGGACTTTCGCAGCATAATATTAACACTAAAATGTTTATACGTAGTTTTACTAATAATGTTTACTAACTTTGTTGCAAACCAAAAAGCATGCTCAAATGGTAAACAAATTAATGGATCCTATTGGCCGTTTGATGGGCCTCAGATACAAGTCTCACCCCTGGCACGGAGTAGATATAGGACCCGAAGCCCCGGAGGTGATCATCTCCTTTATCGAAATGGTGTCGACCGACACGGTAAAGTACGAAGTAGACAAGGTTTCCGGCTATTTAAGGCTTGACCGCCCGCAAAAGTATTCCAATGTTGTACCAGCCCTTTATGGTTTCATTCCACAGACTTTCAGCGGGCAGCGAGTAGCTGAATTCTGCATGGAAAAGACAGGGAAAAAAGGCATTGCCGGCGACAATGATCCCATTGATATCTGTATCCTGACGGAAAAAGAAATCGTTCATGGCGATATCCTGGTCAGGGCGAGGCCAATCGGTGGATTCCGTATGTTGGATGGCAATGAATCTGACGATAAGATCATAGCCGTACTGAACAATGATGCGGTATATGGAAACTATAAAGACATTACTGACTGTCCGGAGCTGATTGTTGACAGGATGAAGCATTATTTCCTGACATATAAAGATCTGCCGGGAAAAGAAAGAGACGTAGAGATTACCCATACCTTCGATGTGAAAGATGCCCATGAGATCATCAAACGCTCCATGGATGATTACAGCGAGCGTTTTGAAAGGTTGGACACAGCCTTGGCGAATGTATAGGATTCATGGTTACATGATTACATGGCTTACATGGCTGACCCGATGAGGGTTGCGGGGGTGCAATCGCTCACCGTCACCTGTACATAATCCCCTTTGGTATAGTTCTTTTTAGGGAAGACGAGCACTTTGTTCTGGCTATTCCTGCCCATTAGAAAATCTTCTGATTTTTTCGAACTTCCTTCCACCAATACCTCAAAAGTTTTTCCGATATCCTCTTTATTACTTTCATGGGAAAGCTGCTGTTGCAGATCGATGATCTCCTGCAGGCGGGCCGATTTTAGCTTTTCCGGCACATCATCTTCAAGCTTTTTTTGTGCAGTGGTGGCGGGACGTTCTGAATATTTGAACATGAAAGCATAATCATATCCAACCTCTTTCATAATGGATATGGTGTCATGATGATCCTCATCCTTTTCGGTGCAAAACCCGGCAATAATATCGGTGGAAATGGCACAGTCGGGAATATATTTTCTGATAGCATCAATCCTGTCGAGGTACCATTCACGACTGTACTTCCTGTTCATTAATTTCAGGATGTTGTTACTACCCGATTGCACCGGCAGGTGGATGGAATTACAGATATTATGGTACTTTCCTATGGTCTTGAGGAGGTCGTTGGAGATGTCTTTTGGATGTGAGGTAGCAAAACGTACCCGAAGCAAGAGATTTACCTCTGCCACCTGTTCGAGTAATGCATAAAAACCTGTTTCCTTTCCGCCTTCTTCCCAATGATAAGAATTAACATTCTGACCAAGCAGGGTCACTTCACGGTATCCTTTTTCAAACAAGTCCTTCGCCTCATTGATGATGGTTTGCGGATCCCTGCTCCTTTCCCGACCCCGGGTAAAGGGAACCACGCAATAGGAGCAAAAGTTTTCACATCCCCGCATGATTGAAATAAATGCAGTGATCCCATTCTTGTCAAGACGTACCGGGGTGATGTCGTCATAGGTTTCCTTTGAGGACAGGACCACATTGATGGCCTTTTGACCGCTATCGGCTTCCTCCAGCAGGCCTGTCAGTATGCGATAGGCATCCGGACCCACGATCAGGTCCACAGCATCTTCCTCTTCTAGCAGTTGTTGCTTCAGCCTTTCGGCCATGCAACCCAACACGCCAATTTTCAACAGGGGGTTCTTTTTTTTCAGGGCCTTAAACTCACGCAAACGCTTGCGTACGCGTTGCTCTGCATGGTCGCGGATAGAGCAGGTATTTACGAAAACAACATCAGCTTCCGTGATTTCATCGCAAATCTCATAACCATCATCCTTCATCAGTGAAGCCACGATCTCGCTGTCAGAAAAATTCATCTGGCAGCCGTAGGTCTCTATGTATGCTTTTTTTATTGCTTTCAAATCCTTGATAAATAATACTTTCCGGTGGGCAAAAATAAGTAAAAATATATGCTGCAAAAGAAACAATTCTGACTAATTTTTGTTTCACCCATGTTCGTAACATATTAATTGTATTACTTTTGTCCCAATTTTTTAGGGGACATTTTCCAATTTCAGGTATAAATAAGTATGGCAACAAAGAATCTGGTTATCGTAGAGTCACCTGCTAAGGCAAAGACTATTGAAAAGTTTCTGGGCAAGGATTTTCTTGTGAAATCAAGCTTTGGACATGTAATGGATCTTTCTGAGAG
>QMPN01000197.1 GCA_003648575.1 Bacteroidota bacterium | reverse complement strand
TGGCGGGTGGTGCTGTCATCTACCTGCCTGAAGCGTTCGAAGATCAAATCAAAATTGCTCCTTTCAATGCCAATGCCGGTGTCCTTAACATAAAGCAGTATTGATTTTTTGTCGATGATCTTATAACCAAATTCGATGCTTCCCTCTTTGGTAAACATAAGAGCATTGTTAAGAAGGTTAAAGACTACCTGCGAAAGCCTTTTTGCATCGCCCATACAACTATGTTGGCCCGCCTCCGGCGGCAGCTTACAGATCAATTCAATTTTTTCCTTGTTACTTTCAGCTTTTTCCTTATTGAAATACTCAAGCAGATCTTTGAATATCTGATGAAGGCTACAGCTCCTGATGTCAAGCTTTAGTTGTTTGGTTTCGATAGATGAGATATCGATAATATCATTGAGAACTTTGAGAAGTTGCCTGCTGGAAGAGGCGATATAAGATAAATAGAGTTGATGCTTATCAGGAGTTACGGATCCTTTCTGTAAAAGGTCGGTAAAGCCCATGATCCCATTCATGGGCGTTCTCAGCTCATGCGAGATATTCACAAGGAAAGTGCTTTTCAGCCGGTCAGATTCTTCAGCTTGTTCCTTTGCAATTATTAATTCCTGGCGGTTCCTTAATATCTCCTTATGCTGTACCAGCAACTGCTTCCAGGCTTTCATTCTCAAACGATATTGCCTTGCCAGCAATAGTGCAAATATGATTATGGTAAGGATTACAACCCCAAGGATTATCATGATGCTCCTTTGCCATCTGATCTTGGCCTTTTGCTCGTTCATCCTTACCTGCTGTAATTCCATTTCCTGGTCCTTTTGCTGGATCTCATAGGCATTGGTTAACAAGGCGAGCTGCGTTGATGTTTCAATACTGAATATCGAATCCTTCAGATCATGAAATTGTGAAAAATAGGTAAGTGCCTCCCTGTAATTCCCTTGTTCAATATATACTTGATGCATGCTTTCATATGCATTCATAATTGACCAGTTGAGCTTCCTTGGCACAAGGATCTCGAGGCCCTGGGTATAATAATCCAGCGCTGCTGAAAACTCTTTTTGCGCTTGGTATAGGTCACCGATGAGGATATATGTTTCTGCCTGGCCGATGATAGAGCCATCAAGTATATATTCTTCCATGGTCTTGAAGTAATAATCCGCAGCTTTTTCAAGATCTTCTATTTCAAGGTAGTATCCTCCAATATTACTGCTTGCGACAGCTATCATATAATGATCCTCTGTGAGAGCAGCAAGCCCAAGCGCACGAAAATAATATCTTAAGGCTCTTTCTTTATCTCCCATCTCGTCAAATAAGGTGGCAATATTGTTTAGTGTCTTAGATTGTCCTTCGATATCACCTAGCAGACTGTCAACCTCTAAACTTCTCCGGTAATATTTAAGTGATATGCCTTTCTCCCCCCAGTCAGAATATATGATGCCAATATTATTCAGGGATCTTGAGATCCCGGTCGAATCTTCGATTTCACCACAAATATTCAGGGAGCTGAGATAAAGGTTAAAAGCACGTTGGTAATTTCCCCATGCCAGGTAAATGGTGCCAAGGTTATTTTGCATACTTGCCAGGGAAGCTTTATCACCTGTTGCTTCCGCCAGTCGAATTGCCCGCTTATAAAAAATAAGGGCAGAATCGTATTTTTCCCGTTCATCATAAATATTGGCAAGCTCGTGTATGCTATTGAGCATCAATATGCTGTCATTCTGCTTCTGGCCGATTTCAAGATTTCTGAGAAGGGAGTCGATGGAGGATTGATATTCTCCGGACTGATTATAGATAGAAGAATTATCCTGCAATGAATCTTGCTGAAAATCATCAGCAGCCATTGCACTTATGCAATATAAAAAGATGAAAACAAGACTTACCAATTGTTTGTTAATCTTCAAGGACGATATTTTTAAAGTCACTGAAAATATTCAGATCGGGTTGGTTTGCAGTATCAATGATCCTGCTTTGTGCGGATGAAGGGACTCGAACCCCCACGCCTCTCGGCACCAGATCCTAAGTCTGGCGTGACTACCAATTCCACCACATCCGCTATTGTGCTGCAAAGGTATATATTTTTAGTAGTATGGCAAGTGCGATTGGTGGCAATAATACGTCTTTAAAAAAGTTATTTAATTAATGAGGCAACAAACTCTCAGGAAAATCATCTTTAGCCTATAGGATGTAGTGTTACTGTTAATTAAAACTAATATCTCTTAACACTTTGCGTAAGAAATTTTTTCTGTTATTGATCGCATGCACCTTGCAAATTATTGCAGTAGGGCAGGAGATGTGGGGAGTCGTGAACGGGAATTATTCCGGTATCAACAGCACCCTGATCAATCCTGCCAATATGTTGCATACTAAATTATACATGGATGTAAATGTTGTCACAGCAGATCTGTTCTTTGAGAATAATGCCTTCTACATCCACAAGGGCGACTTCAAACCTGTTTCATTCCTCAGGTCGGACGATAATCTTCCTGAATACGGTAAGGATTCGCTCCCTTTTGATTATTACAGGAATGATCAACGCAAAGACTTGCATTTCAGTGCTTTGGTGCTGGGGCCCTCTTTTTCTGTTTCGAGAAGGGATGATGCTTTTGGTTTCAGAACCGGTTTCAGGACGGTATTATCGGCCCGGGACGTACCATATGAGCTCATCCCCCTCAGCTATGAAGGCCTGAATTACGAACCACTTCATAACATCAATTACAACAATGATGTGATGCTGATCACAGGCATGTCATGGACGGAAATAGGCTTCAGCTACGCACGTACAATATACCGGCGGGGCCCTGATCATTTAACGGCAGGCATCACAGCCAAATTTCTACTTGGGGTTGCAGGGGCTTATCTTGATATTGAAAACATGGATTATATTGTAAATAATGATAGTACTCTGAATATCCGCAACATCAGGGGAGAGCTTGGATTTTCATCCTCCACTGCTGACGGCCCGTTGTTCAGTGGAAAGGGTTTTGCCTTCGACCTGGGGCTTGTATTTGAAAAGATGAGCCGGGGATATTCCAGCTATCGCTCCGGGAAACTCTGCAAACAGCCATATGAGGATTATCATTACCGGATCGGTGTTTCCTTGCTCGACCTGGGTTTGATGAATTATAAATCAAATGCGCAAAGGCATGTGTATGATGATGTCGGTGTTTTCTGGGAAAATGTCGATACAGTTAATTTCAGGAATATAGATCAGTTTACACAAATGCTCAGCAATGAGTTTTATGGAGATCCTGAAGCTTCCCTTGCTTCAGACCGGATAAAGATGATCCTGCCTGCAGCCCTCAGTGTACAATTGGATTATCATTTCAGAAAACAATGGTATTTGAATGCTACCTTCATGCAACCCATTATGGCAGGAAAAGCCTATATATACCGGCCGGCGCAGATCGCTGTTACGCCCCGTTATGAAACGCAATACCTGGAGTTCAGCATGCCGGTTTCATTGTATAACTACCGCTACCCCCGTGTGGGTTTGTCGGCACGCTTCTGGTTCTTTACGATAGGAACCGATAAACTACTTGGCTTCTTCAACCTGACTGATTTTACAGGTATGGATATTTATATGTCCCTGAAATTCAATTTCCTGAAAGGACGATGCCGCTCTTCAGGTTCGCAATGCGATTACCGGCGCGACTGGCGCAAATAAGTGACCTTGTATTGTAGTCATGATAGCCGGTGTAACATTATACAGGGGCGGCTGCAGGCTCATATTATTTTGAGATCCCGGCTATTTTCTCAAGCATGTCTGTCGTAAGCGACTTGGGCCTTTCCAGCGGATACATCAAAGCACGGTCCCAGATGATATTGGCACAGATCCCAATGGATCTTCCAATACCGAAGAGTACAGTATAGAAGTCGTACTCCCTCACTCCATAGTGCCATTGAATTGCACCTGACTGGGCATCGACATTGGGCCAGGGGTTCTTGGCCTTTCCATGTTCCATCAGGATGGGGGGCACAACTTTGTAAAGTATATCGACATATTTAAAGAGGGGATCATCCTGCAGGTGCTTCAGGCTGAATTCTCTTTGAAGGGTGTAGCGTGGGTCTGTTTTTCTCAATACGGCATGGCCATATCCCGGGATCACAAATCCTGCATTCAGGGTATCCCAAACGTACTGCTTGATTTCATCTTCAGTGGGTTCGGCACCGCCCATCCTATCCATCAGGTCGTGGAGCCAGCGCAGCACCTCCTGGTTTGCCAGGCCATGCAGCGGCCCTGCCAGGCCATTGATCATGGCTGATGTTGCCAGGTAAATATCGGAAAGTGAACTGGCTACAAGGTGTCCCGTATGTGCACTGACATTCCCGCTTTCGTGGTCGCTATGCAGGATAAAATGCAGCCTGGATACATCGTCATAAGGCTTGTCAATCCCCATCATAAACGCAAAGTTACCGCCCATATCAAGGTTCGGGTTTGACTGGATACGGTTGCCATCTCTGTACAATTTGGCATAGATGTAGGTGGCTATTTCAGGTAGTTTTGCCAACAGGTTCAATACATCTTCATACGTGGGTTCCCAATAATCTTCTTTTTTGAGGCCGGCAAAGTATTTCTTTGTAAAGAAAGACTCACGGTGCATTGTAAGGATGGCTGATGAAAAGATGGTCATGGGATGACTGCAGCAGGGAAAGGCATCGATCACTTCATACACATAGCGCGGAAGTATCCTTCTCTTGCTGAATTCATCCACTACATCTGCAACCTCTTTGTCATTTGGGATATCGCCCGTAAGCAAGAGGAACAATAGTCCTTCTACGTAAGGCATCTCGGCATCTTTTGGCTTGGGCAGGAGTTCGAAAACTTCTTTAAGGGTATAACCCCTGTACCGGATACCTTCATTGGGATCGAGATAGGATATGTCCGTCACCAGGCTTTTCAATCCCCTCATCCCGCCAAGGGCTTTTGCTATGGTTACTTCATCAACAACAACATCGCCATGCTCCTTGAGTAACCTGGTTATGCGTGGTCGCCATTCTTCAATTTTTTGTGTGAGCCTCTCTTTTAATACTGACATGTTTTCCTCCTGTCTTACACCTGGTAAGAAATGTTATTACATATTTTCAATTATTGCGCTGCCAAACTCGGAGCACTTAAGCAGGGTGGCACCTTCCATCATACGATGGTAATCATAGGTAACCCTTTTCTGGCTGATGGTTTTTTGCAGTCCTGACCAGATCAGGTCGTGGGCCTCATTCCACCCCATATATTTCAGCATCATACTCCCTGAAATGATCACAGATCCGGGGTTGACCTTGTCGAGGCCTGCATACTTGGGTGCTGTGCCGTGAGTTGCTTCAAATATCGCATGCCCGGTTTCATAATTTATGTTGGCACCCGGGGCTATCCCGATACCACCTACCTGGGCGGCAAGAGCATCCGACAGGTAATCGCCATTCAGGTTCATGGTGGCCACAACATCAAATTCGGCTGCCCTTGTGAGCACTTGCTGTAAAGTGATGTCGGCAATAGCATCTTTGATAAGGAGCATTTCTTTCCACTTGCCATCCCCATGGGTTGGGATAAGCTTCAGCCCTTCTTCCACCTCAGCCCTGACATCGGCTTTTTGCGAATCGGTCATCATGTGGTATCCGGGTTCGATAAGCTTTGCATTGTCTGCAATGCTGATACCCGGATTGCTTTCTGCATTACCCAGTATCCAGCTTTCTCTCTCAGTGACCAGCTGTTCGCGAAATTCCTTTTTAGCTATCTCGTAACCCCAGTTCTTGAAGGC
>QMPN01000196.1 GCA_003648575.1 Bacteroidota bacterium | reverse complement strand
GTGTAGATATAGGTGTAGAATCTTGCCCCGACATCCTGCAGGTCGAAGAGGATCAGGTCGATATCCTCAAGGCTTTCGTGTGAGGGCTTTCTTGTGCTGCCATATAGTGAGATTACAGGAAGGCCGGATTTGACATCCCTGCCGTCTTCCACGTATTCCCCTGCATCTGCCAGTCCCCGGAATCCATGCTCGGGGGCGAAGACCTTCATGATATCTGCATTCAGTGAGAGCAGGGTATCCGCCAGGTGTGTATCACCAAGCATCGAACTATGGTTGGCAACCACTGCGATTTTTTTCCCTGCAAGCAAAGACAGATAGGCTTCAGTTTGCTCAGCGCCTGTAATAAGGTTGTTAACAGGCACATCCTTTGGCTGTTGTGTATTTTGAAGGCAGGCCTGAAATGTGAATAAAACAAGGCTTAATACGATCAATGACTTAATTTTTTGCATAGAGCAGGAAAATAATTTAGTGTCAAAGCAAAGCTTATTGAGCTTACAGGGCTTAAATTTAATAAATTTGTAGGGCTAAACAGCGAGTTACCGTGAATTTTGAACTTTTCATAACACGCCATATCATCAGTAAGGATAAAGAAAACCTGTCCCGTCCTGCTGTACGTATAGGTATCGTAAGTATTGCACTGGGGCTTGCTGTAATGATCATTTCAGTTTCTGTCCTTACTGGATTTCAGCGGGAGATAAGGGATAAGGTTTCCGGCTTTGCCGCTCATATCACCATCACGAGTTATGATTTTAACAAATCGCTGGAATCTGTACCGATACTTATTAACCAGCCTTTCTACCCACACTTAGACACTGTTCAGGGGATCAGGCATATCCAGATTTTTGCGACCAAAGGGGGGATCATCAAGACAGAAGGCCAGACGGAAGGGGTTATACTGAAAGGGGTTGGACGTGATTATGATTGGACCACACTGGATGATTGGCTGATCGAAGGAAAGATTCCGGAATATCACGACTCCGCCCGTTCAACTGAGATCATGGTCTCATCCATTATTGCGGATAGGATGATGTTCTCATTAGGGGATGATGTTCGCATGTACTTTGTTACGGATGGGCAGAAACAGGTCCGGGGGAGGAAATTTCAGATCGTGGGTATATATTCATCCGGATTTGAGGAACTGGATGCTCAATATATTATTGGTGACATACGGCAGATCCAGCGCCTGAATAACTGGAACGATGACATGATCAGCGGGTTTGAGATCCTGGTAGATGATTTTGATGAGGTAGAAGAGATTGGAAATAAGACCAGGCCGCTTATTGGTTATCACCTGAAACTGGAAACGGTGAAACAAACAAAGGAGCAGATATTCAGCTGGTTGGAACTACAGGATATGAATGTGATCGTGATCATCATACTGATGATGGTTGTGTCAGGATTTTCTATGATCTCTGCCTTGCTGATCCTGATACTGGAAAAGACCAACATGATAGGGATACTCAAGGCCCTGGGCACTTTGAATGCCGGTATACGTAAGATCTTTATTTATAATGCAGTATATATTATCGGTATTGGCCTGCTCTGGGGAAACATTATCGGGATCGGCCTGTGCCTTCTTCAGGGTCATTTCGGTCTGGTTCCGCTCCCGGTGGAGTCATATTATGTTTCAACTGTCCCTATCGACATGTCGTGGATGTACATTCTCATCTTAAACGCCGGAACATTTATCTTTTGTACCTTGATGCTGATCATACCTTCGTATGTGATCACGAGAATTACGCCTATAAAAGCAATACGATTCAAGTAATTGCCCGTCCCCCGTCCCCTGCACCCTGTACCCTGCACCCCGTCCCCTGCACCCTGCACTCCTTGTCATTCCAATGCAAACTTTACTGCGGCGTTTGCGTGGATTTCAGTTGTATTAAAAAGAGGGATATCGAAATCCTTTTGTCTCAATAGTATTGGTATCTCTGTACATCCCAGTATGATCCCTTCGGCACCTTCCTGCACAAGCTTTGCAATTATCTCTGTATGCCGGGCCCTGGTTTCTTCCGTAAAGATCTCCTTGCTGAATTCAGTATAAATACTATTATTGATGAAATCGCGGTCGTCATCACCGGGAGTGATGCTCTTGATATTGTATTCTGCCAGTTTGTTGTGAAAAAAATCCTTTTCCATGGTCACTTTTGTCCCCAGGAGGGCAACCTTTTTCAACCCCTTTGCAGCGATAACTTTTGCTGTTTCCTCCCCGATATGGATGAGTGGGATGGTGATCCTCTCCTGAATAAAGTCTGCCATCATATGCATGGTGTTGGCACCCAGTAACAGGCATTCAGCACCGGCATAATCCAGCCGGTTGGCTGCCTCAAGCATCATTTTCTTCAGGGCATCATCCCTTCCTTCCGCCTTGAATGTCATCACATCTTCAAAATCCACGGAGTAGAGGATAACCCTGGCAGAGTGGTTCCCGCCAAGTGCCTTGTTCACCTTCTGGTTAAAGAGGGTATAGTAGTCGGCGGTGGATACCCAGGTGGTTCCGCCTATGATTCCGATTGTTTTCATGTCTTAAAGATAGTAAAAAGAAGACAGTTGGCGGTAGGCGGTAGGCGGTACACCTACGCTAAAGCTTCGGTGCACGAAGTAGGCTGTGGGCTGTAGGCTGGAAGCTGTTAGCAGCAACCAGCATCCAGTATCCAGCATCCAGCAAATGATACAAACTTAAGTTGTAAAACTCTTGCTTTTCTCCTTAATTTTGTGTATCTTATGGGGGCTTCTGAAAAATACCGGCCTTATGAAAACAATTGTCACATTTGCAGCATTTATCTTTATCTTCCTGCTGATTGCTCCTGCACAGGAAGAGACCCTGATCAAGAACAATAACAAACGTACGCAGCGCGACCAACCGCAGGAGATCATTTATCAGCCCCTTGAAGATCCTGTACCTATTCACGACCTGTACGATGGAGGAGGAGGGTATAGTCCTTATTTTTATTATGGCGACCCCAGCGGGATGTACTTTAGCGAAGCCTGGGAAGATGGCAGTGCAGGGCTCATCGATGGGGATGATGATCATTCCAACGACCAGCTGTATAAGCTGGAAGAGTACTATACCCGTAGAGGGGAAGAGGTTGGTGAGCGCATGTACCTGTCAAAAAAGTCAGTTTTATCGCAGCTCAAAAATCATAGGGGGCAGGTAAGTGATTTTCTGAAATCGGAAAAGCTGAAGCTGAAGGAACGTGATGACCTGGTGAAATTATTTGCTTATTATAACACTCTCGACTAGGCTTCAAGCCTTGTATGTTCGGTGCGACGGATGATCTCATCCTGCAATTCCTCTGTCAGGTCGATGAAGTAGTCACTATATCCCGCCACGCGGACGATAAGGTCGCGGTATTCCTCAGGGTGTTTCTTAGCCTTGCGCAAAGTGCCGGCATCCACTACATTGAACTGTATGTGGTGCCCGTCCATGCTGAAATAAGACCTGATCAGATGGCGCACTGCCGTGATCCCTTTTTTATCTTCGAGGAAAGATGGTGTGAACTTCTGGTTTAAAAGTGTGCCCCCTGTACGAAGATGGTCCATCTTTGAAGCAGACTTAAGCACGGCAGTAGGCCCTTTAAAATCAGCACCCTGCATTGGTGAAATTCCTTCAGAGAGCGGTTTGCCGGCATGCCTGCCATCGGGTGTCGCCCCGCAAACACTGCCGAAGTAAATGTGGCAGGTCGTGGGCAGCATGTTGATGCGGTAATGCCCGCCCTTCATGTTCGGACGTCCGTCGATAGCATCAAAATACATCTCAAACACCTTGAGCATGAGGCTGTCGGCATAGTCATCGTCATTACCGTATTTTGGGGTTTCATTCCATAGGCGCTTCCTGAGCTCTTCATGTCCAATGAAATCGGCTTTTACCGCATCCATCAATTCTGTGAAAGAAACCGTTTTTTTGTCATAAATGTGATAGCTGACAGCCGAGATCATATCCGTGATGCTTCCGATGCCAACACCCTGGATATAATTAGTATTATACCTGGCTCCCCCGGCATTGTAGTCCTTTCCCTTTTCTATGCAATCGTCTGTAATAAGCGACAGGAACGGAACCGGGAGGTAGTGTGCATACAAGCCTTCAATGATGTTGTTCCCCCGTATCTTAATATCGATGAAATGCCTGAGTTGGGTGTTGAAGGCATTAAGCAGGCCCTCTACCGATTCAAAACTTTCCGGATTTCCGGTTTCAGGGCCGATCTTTTTCCCGCTGCGCGGATCAATTCCGTTATTCAGTGTGATCTCAAGCACTTTGGGTAAATTGAAGTAGCCTGTGAGGATATAGGCTTCCTTTCCAAAAGCACCGGTTTCTACACAGCCGCTGGCGCCTCCGTTACGGGCATCGGCCAGGTCCTTGCCCTGTCTGAGCATCTCCTGTATGATGGCATCCGTATTGAAGATGGATGGCTGCCCGAATCCCGTCTTCACGATCCTGAGCGCCCTATCGACGAAGGCATCCGGCGTTTTTTTGCTCACCTGCACCATGGAGGATGGCTGTACAAGCCGCATTTCTTCGATCACATCCAGGATGAGGAAGCTCAACTCATTAACGGCATCAGAACCATCTGCTTTCACACCACCGGTGTTGATGAGAGAAAAGTCCGTATAGGTATTGCTTTCCCTGGCAGTGATGCCAACCTTTGGCGGGGCCGGATGGTTGTTGAACTTGATCCAGAAAGCCTGCAATAATTCCTTCACTCTTTCCCTGCCGCCTGTCCCCTGCACCTTGTCCCCTGTCCCTTGTCCCCTGTCCCCTGTCCCCATTTCCCGTTGAAAGAACGGGAAAAGATGCTGATCCAGCCGCCCCGGGTTGAACGAATCCCATGGGTTGAGCTCGGTGATCACAGCCAGGTGTACGAACCAGTAATATTGAAGTGCCTGCCAGAAATTCTCAGGAGGGTTGGCAGGGATATGCCTGCAGTTTTTCTCCATCTCCAGCAGTTCAGCCTTTCTTTCATCATCTGTTTCCTTATCGGCGAGCACGGCAAGTGCATCTGCATGACGCAAGGCAAAGCTTATCAGTGCATCGGCCACAATGTCCATGGCCATTAATTCCTCTTTCCTGTCGTTGGCTTCGGGGTCGTTGATAAAGTCAAGCTTTTCGATGCTGCCCCTGATCTTATTCTTGAAATCCAGCATCCCCATGCGGTAGATCTTATCATCAAGGACGGTATGTCCGGGTGCACGTTGTTCGAGGAATTCGGTGAAGATGCCGGCATCGTAGCAATCCTTCCATTCCGGGCTCATGGCCTCAAAAATGCGTTCCCGCATCGAGTTGCCGGACCAATGTTGTGCTACATCAGTGGTAAGCACCTTCCTTGTTTTGTCTGATACCCTGAAAGAAACTTTCTCCCTGTCGTTCAGTATTTGCAGGTCTTCCCGGGTATGGACACATATCTCCGGATAGGTAGGGGTGGCTTTTGGTTCCGGGCCCCTTTCACCTACTATGAGCTCATCTTTTCCAATATAGATCTTTTTATTATTCAGGATGTAGCTTAAGGCCCTGGCACGTTTCACAGGGACAGATGCGTTGTTATCGATATCTTTTTGATAGAATTCTGTCAGCAGCATGCCCCTTTCTTCCGATATGTACGGAATGGCATCCAGGCTGTTTTGTCGTAATATTTTGATCCGGTTGTTCATAATCAGCAATTATCCTCCTATGTTAACTTTAAAGCCATATGATTCAAATAAATTCCGGATCTCTTCGATCCTTGCCTTATCCGGGGCGGTGAGTTTTGTGTTACTGCTTTTCAAACCCGCT
>QMPN01000195.1 GCA_003648575.1 Bacteroidota bacterium | reverse complement strand
AGATGAAGAATTTGACGGCCTGTTTATTTCCAATGGGCCGGGGAATCCTGAGATGTGTGAAGCGACCATCAATCATCTTGCAAAAGCCATTCAAAAAGACAAGCCCATATTTGGCATTTGCCTGGGACACCAGTTACTTGCACTTGCTTCTGGTGGTAAAACTTATAAGTTAAAATATGGCCACAGGGGACATAACCAACCGGTCATCATCCAGGGAACAAGGAAAGCATATATCACCTCCCAGAATCATGGCTATGCCGTGGATGAAAAATCTCTTTCAGCAGACTGGGAACCATGGTTTGAGAATATTAACGACCATACCAATGAGGGCATCAGGCACAAGACGAAACCCTTCTTTTCAGTTCAATTTCATCCCGAAGCTTCAAGCGGGCCTACAGATACTGATTATTTATTCGATGAATTCATCAAACTACTCAAGGGATCGATATGAATAAAGCAATAAAAAAGATCCTCGTTTTGGGATCAGGTGCACTTAAGATCGGGGAAGCGGGTGAATTTGATTATTCAGGTTCCCAGGCATTAAAAGCATTAAAAGAGGAAAACATAGAAACCGTCCTCATAAATCCCAATATCGCCACCGTTCAGACTTCGGATAAAATTGCCGATAAAATCTATTTCCTTCCGGTTACGCCTTACTTTGTTGAAAAGGTGATCCAGAAAGAAAAGCCACAGGGCGTGCTGCTTTCGTTTGGTGGACAAACAGCCCTGAACTGTGGGATTGAACTATTTGAAAATGACGTTTTCAAAAACAACAATGTTGAAGTCCTGGGAACTCCCATACAATCCATCATAGATACTGAAGATAGGAAAATTTTTGTCGATAAGCTGAAGGAGATCGATGTTAAAACACCCAGAAGCATTGCCGTCCATTC
Organism: Bacteroidota bacterium; assembly: GCA_003648575.1. The sequence continues at coordinate 4,926 of QMPN01000195.1, read as the reverse complement.
TCCCGAAGAAGCACTAATAGCTGTCAAAGAACTTGGATACCCTGTGATTATCCGGGCAGCGTACACCCTTGGAGGTCAGGGAAGCGGATTCTGTAATAATGATGATGAACTGACAAATCTCACAAAAAAAGCATTTTCCTATTCAGGGCAGGTCCTGGTAGAAGAATCACTTAAAGGCTGGAAAGAGGTTGAATATGAAGTTGTGCGGGATGAGTTTGACAATTGCATCACCGTTTGTAATATGGAGAACTTCGATCCCCTGGGAATTCATACAGGGGAAAGCATTGTGGTGGCCCCGTCACAAACCCTCACCAACTCTGAATACCATAAATTAAGGCAATTGTCGATCAAGATCGTCCGGCATGTCGGTATCATCGGCGAATGTAATGTACAATATGCCCTCGATCCCGAATCAGAGAATTATAGAGTGATAGAGGTCAATGCGCGCTTATCCAGATCGAGTGCACTGGCTTCCAAGGCCACCGGCTATCCGCTGGCTTTTGTTGCGGCTAAACTGGCCCTGGGCTTTGCTCTTCCGGAGATTAAAAATGCGGTGACTAAAACCACCTCTGCATTCTTTGAGCCCTCACTCGATTATATCGTTTGTAAGATTCCCCGCTGGGACCTGAATAAATTCCTGGGGGTTTCGAAAGAGATCGGAAGCAGCATGAAGAGCGTTGGGGAAGTCATGGCCATAGGCAGGACATTTGAAGAAGCCATTCAAAAAGGGCTTCGTATGATTGGACAGGCTATGCACGGATTTACGGGAAACAAGGAGATCGAGATCATGGATATTGAGAGTGCGCTTTCAAAACCAACCGATATGAGGATCTTTGTGATCAGCCAGGCACTGCAGGCAGGCTGGACCGTTGAAGATATCTTCCATGAAACAAAGATCGACAGATGGTTCCTTGAGAAGCTGCATAATATTCATCTTATGAATAAAGAAATTGAGGGATATGCAGCGATGGAAGAACTTCCTGACAGCATGCTCAGAAAGGCAAAGCAGGCAGGGTTTTCCGATTTCCAGATCGCACGCAGCCTTTACAAGGATCAGTTCGAGGGTTCCGATGAAGAGATCACAAGCCTCCGGAAATACAGGATCTCAAAGGGAATCCGGCCGGTGGTCAAGCAGATCGACACCCTGGCAGCAGAATACCCGGCCATGACCAATTACCTCTACATGACCTATAATGGAGATACCAATGACATTGAGTATGAAAACGATGGAAGATCGGTGATCGTGCTGGGTTCAGGAGCTTACAGGATCGGTAGCAGTGTTGAGTTTGACTGGTGCAGCGTAAATGCACTCGAAACGGTGAAGAATGAAGGTTATCGTTCAGTTATGATCAACTACAACCCCGAAACGGTAAGTACCGATTATGACATTTGCGACCGGCTATATTTCGATGAACTTTCCTTTGAACGTACGCTTGACATCATTGAGCTTGAAAAACCGGGAGGCGTGATCGTATCCATGGGCGGGCAGATACCCAATAACCTGTCCATGCGCTTATATCAGCAGGAAGTAAAAATCCTGGGCACCACAGCCATATCGATCGACAGGGCAGAAAATCGATATAAGTTTTCCAGCATGCTTGATGAGCTAAAGGTGGATCAACCCGAATGGAAAGAGTTAAGCAGCGTAGAGGATATATTTGCCTTTACCGGAAAGGTCGGGTTCCCGGTTATTGTACGCCCCTCCTATGTTTTGTCAGGTGCAGCCATGAATATTGTATCTAATGAAGAGGAGTTAGAACACTTCCTGGGACTGGCAGCAAAAGTTTCCAAAAAATATCCCGTTGTCGTTTCCCGCTTTATGGAAAACACCAAAGAGATTGAAATGGATGCTGTAGCAGACCATGGGAAAGTGATCGCTTATGCCATCTCTGAGCATATTGAATTTGCCGGAGTGCACTCCGGGGATGCTACCATGATGTTTCCTCCCCAAAAAGTTTACGTAGAGACGATAAGAAGGATCAAAAAGATTACCAACAGAATTGCTGAGGAGCTCGATATCAGCGGTCCGTTCAATATTCAATACCTCGCCGATGATAATGATATCAAGGTGATAGAGTGCAATCTGCGTGCCTCCAGAAGTTTCCCTTTTGTATCAAAAGTCCTGAAAACAAACTTCATTGAACTGGCCACAAAGATCATGCTCGGCATTGCAGTTGAAAAACCTGACAAATCACTTTTCGACCTCGATTATATTGGTGTTAAAGCTCCACAATTTTCATTCTCCAGGCTGGCCAAAGCCGACCCTGTTCTGGGGGTAGATATGTCTTCCACCGGTGAGGTTGGCTGTATTGGTGAGGATTATTACGAAGCCATCTTAAAGTCAATGCTTTCAGTGGGTTATAAGATCCCAAAAAAGAACATTCTGCTGAGCACCGGCCCACCCAGGTCAAAGATAGAATTGCTGACCAGCGCAAGGCTGCTGAAAGAGAATGGATACAAGCTGTTTGCTACCAGGGGAACAGCAAAATTCCTGGCGGGCTACGACATTGATGCCACCGTACTTCATTGGCCGGATTCTAAAGAAACTCCCAACACCCTTGAATATATCAAAGAACACAAGATCGATCTGGTGATCAATATCCCGAAAGACCTGACAAAAGATGAATTGCACAATGATTATCATATACGCAGGGCGGCTGTAGATCATAATATCCCCCTGATTACCAATGCCCGACTTGCAAGTGCTTTTATTATTGCCTTCTGCAGGTACAGCATGGAAGACATAAGTATAAAAAGCTGGGATGAGTATTCTGTGGAATAAGGAAGAGGGGAAATGGCATAGGGCAGATGGAAAAGGGAATGATCCACTGACTTCAGATTTCTGATTTCAGATTTCTGAACGCATTGTTAATAATTTTGGATAGCTTTTCGGTCAATGATTTTTCAAAGGGATTTTTAATGGTTAATTTTGAACAATAATAATATAGAAGAAATGAAAGACAGAAGCCTTGTATCCATCAGCGATTACACCATCGAAGAGCAGCTCAATATCCTGAACCTTGCTGCAGAGTTTGAAAAGAACCCCAGACAGAAGATACTTGAAAGCCATGTAGTTGCTTCCCTCTTCTTTGAGCCCTCTACCCGCACACGACTCAGCTTTGAAAGCGCTGCAGCACAATTGAGTGCCAAGATCGTGGGTTTCAGCGAGGCCGGAACCTCAAGCGTGTCGAAAGGAGAATCTTTGAAAGATACCATCCTTACAGTTTCAAGTTATTCCGATATCATAGTGATGAGACACCCCAGGGAAGGCAGCGCCAAATATGCCGAAGAGGTGGCCCCTGTACCCATCATCAATGCCGGTGACGGTGCTCATCAGCACCCAACCCAGACCTTGCTGGACATGTATTCCATTATGAAGACCCAGGGTAAACTAGACGACCTCAATATCGCTTTTGTCGGAGACCTGAAATACGGACGTACGGTCCACTCCCTGGTAGAAGCACTTTGTCAGTTTAATACCACCTTCCATCTGGTTTCACCAACAGAGCTTAAGTTGCCCAGCTACGTGAAGCAGCACATCAAGGATAAGAAGCTCACCTATCATCAGTATACAGAGATGAATGAGGTAATACCGGAGGTTGATATCCTCTATATGACGAGGATACAGAAAGAGCGTTTTTCAGACCCTATTGAATACGAGAGGGTGAAGGACGCATATATCCTCAGGTTGCCAATGCTTGAAAATGCAAAAGAAAATATGAAGGTGTTACATCCACTGCCACGTGTGAACGAAATAGATGAAGATGTGGATAACAGCCCACAAGCATACTATTTCCAGCAAGCCAAGAATGGTGTTTATGTAAGGATGGCATTGCTGGCCTCTATCCTCGGAGTGGTTTAACCTCAATTTAATTATCATGGAAGAAAGAAAAGAATTAAAGGTCAACGCCATCGAGAATGGAACAGTGATCGACCATATCCCTACCCAGAGTGTATTCCAGGTCATCCATATCCTGAATCTTCAGGAGTGTGAAAATCAGATACTCTTTGGCACCGGCCTTGAAAGCAAGAAATATGGCAAGAAGGGTATCATCAAAGTAAGTGAACGCTTTTTCGCTCCTAAAGATGTGAACAAGATCGCATTGGTTGCACCCACTGCGACCCTGATCGAGATCAAGAATTATAAGGTGACCGTGAAAAAGAATGTTTCAATTCCAAATGAAGTGAGCACCTTTGTAAAATGTGTTAATCCCAATTGCATTACCAATCACGAAAACGTGGCCACGAAATTTAAAGTTCTCGATAAGAAAAAGGTGAAGCTTCAGTGCTTGTACTGCGAAAAATCTACGGCACAGGATAACTTCACTTTTATTTAGGATATCATATTAAAAGCCCGAAAATGAAGCAGATGGGCAGCTATATCAAAGATCTTATTGCTGAGGGTGAACATCAGCGACTCGATTTTAAGTTCGAGATCTCCGATTCGAAGAAAATCGCACGGACCCTGGCGGCTTTTGCCAATACCGATGGCGGACGCTTGCTGGTAGGTGTAAAGGACAACGGCGTGATTGCCGGTGTCAGGTCTGAGGAAGAGTATTATATGGTGGAGGCTGCCGCTTCCATGTATTGTAAGCCTGAGCTCAGCTTCAGCACCAAAGAATGGAGGATTGAAGGAAAACTTGTACTCGAAATTATCGTTAACAAGAGTCCCGAAAAACCCCACTCAGCCCCCGACAAGGATAATAACTGGAAGGTTTTCGTCAGGGTCAAGGACCAGAATTTGCTTTCCAACAGGATACTGCTTTTGCTGTGGAAACATCAGAAGAGCGGCAAAGGTGTAGAGATCAGGTATCGTGAACAGGAAGAACTCCTTCTGCATTACCTGCACGAAAATGCTTTTATCACCTTGTCTGCCTTCAGCAGGCATGCCGGTATCCCACGCTTCCTGGCAGAAAAGATACTGGT
>QMPN01000194.1 GCA_003648575.1 Bacteroidota bacterium | reverse complement strand
GGATGCCTTCGAATGCCTGAATATCTAATCTCTGTTTATTCAATGCTGAAGCTGAATGTTTGCTTCAGTTTGTCTCTGTATTTATAGAGCAGCCAGTAATAGGGAATCAGTATCAGGATGGCAGAAAGCCCTGCCGCACCTTCATTCCCGGTGAGGAATAATACTCCGACCAGCACAGCGATCAAAAGGAAGAAAGGCACAATATACCCCAGCAAAACTGCTTTGCCCCCCAGCGATCTATTCATGCTGACAGTTACCCCGTCACCTTTGGAAAAGTCCATGTTCTGATCTTTCTTCACCTCCACAAGCTTTTCTTCCATTTCAGCTATGTTGCACATGCCCTTGGCATGGCAGGATGAACATGCTGACTTCGCGAGGACCATCACAAATATGCTGTCCTCAGTCACATGATCAACAATTCCCGGATGTGTAATACTCTCTTTGGCGCTCATAATAATCGCGCAAATATATCATTTAAATACATTAACAAGCCAGAAGTCGAATTGTTTAAGGAGTACTGAGGCTGAGTGGCAATATTTTTCCGTTAAAATACCGCTGCCCGGTCATGGCAAAGTCGGCGATAAAAGATGCCATTTCCTTCGCTGACAACGGTGCTTTATAGCCGGGGAAGGCTTCGGTGAGCATTTCTGTTTGTGCAGCCCCGAGTGCGAGACAGTTTACGGAGATGCCATAATCCCTCAGCTCTTCAGCCAGGCACTCGCTAAGAATAGCCAGTGCACCCTTTGAGGCACTGTATAGCGAAAGGCCCGGAAATTTAGCACTTCCCTGGAAACCTCCCATGCTGCTGATGTTAACGATATGTGATTCCGGCTCAAAAAGAGGTATCAGTGCCTGGCTTAGCAGGAAGGCAGCTTTCACATTAATATTCATCATCAGATCAAAATCATCTGCAGTGAGATGTGCAATCTTCTTATTGATCAAAACCCCGGCATTGTTGACCAGAACATGTATTTCAGAAAAATGCCGGCGAATATCTATCGCCAGATCATCATAATTCCCTTCCTGCAGGTCAAATGGCACAGGAATTAGCTTCGAGGCATCAGCAACCTCATTGCGGAGGGAATTCAGCTTTTTTTCATTTCTTGAGATCGCAATGACTTTGTTCCCTTCCCTGCCGGCAAGGTTCAATGCCAGCTGTCTTCCGATTCCGCGGCTTGCGCCGGTAATAATGATATTCATGAGCTTTAAGCTTTAAAACAAAGCTATGAAAAAAAATAATACTTAACTTTGAAGAAGGTTTGGCGCATTCTTTGTATCTCAGTATTTATCAAATCCTTTATTATGAGGTCATTATTATACATATTATTCATTCAGGCAGGGATCATCTTTGGTTTTTCTTTATCTGTTTCAGCTCAGGAAGCAACAGATCTGGTCAACAAGGCACTAAAAACCGGTGATGCTGTCAAACTCAGTGAGCACTTTAATTCTACCCTGGATGTCAGCCTGCCTGACACGGACCAGACCATGAGCAAATCCCACGCCACACAGATGATGAAAAGCTTCTTCAAAGATAATCCTGTGAAGTCCTATACTTTAAACCATATCGGGTCATCCCGTGAAGCCACAAAATATATTATCGGAACATATACTTCAGGGAATACATCTTTTAAAACCTATCTCCTCCTGAAGGAAACAGAAGGAAAGTATCTTATCGTTCAACTGCAGTTCGAAAAAGACTAGCCGGAAATATTTTTCAAGATGAATATTGATGAATTTATAAAGCTGGCCCTGGAAGAAGACCTTGGTGATGGCGATCATACATCGCTCTCGACAATAGCCGGGAGCAAGACCGGTGCTGCACAATTGATGGTCAAGCAGGAAGGAATTCTGGCCGGTGCAGCCGTTGCTAAAAAGGTATTCAAGGCTGTTGATGAGGATACAAAGTTTGAGTCATTCATTCAGGACGGAGCAGAGATCAGGCCGGGAGATATTGTTTTTAAGGTTTCCGGAAAGTCTGTTTCTCTATTATCCGCGGAGCGACTGGCCCTGAACTTTATGCAACGCATGAGCGGCATTGCCACTTACACCCGTTACCTGACATCAATGCTTGATGGCCTGCACACCAAACTGCTTGATACGCGCAAGACCACACCAAACTTCAGGTACTTTGAGAAAGAGGCTGTCCGCATCGGAGGTGGGGTAAACCATCGCATGGGACTGTATGACATGATCATGATCAAAGACAACCATGTTGACTTTGCAGGAGGTATTGGCAAAGCCATCAAGGCTACCAAGGAATACCTGGAAGAAAACAAAAAGAACCTGAAGATCGAGATAGAGGTAAGGAACCTGAAAGAGCTCAGGGAAGTAATGGAAACCCGTGGTATTGACAGGATCATGTTCGATAATTTCAGCATTGCCAACATGAAGGACGCTGTCGGGATCGTGGACGGAAAATATGAAACTGAAGCTTCGGGCGGAATCACCGAAGAAACGCTCAGGGAGGTTGCTGAAACAGGAGTGGATTTCATCTCTGTCGGCGCATTGACACACCAGGTAAGAAGCCTCGACCTAAGCTTAAAAGCAATCTGATATTGGTGCAGCAAAAAAAGCATAGCAGAAAACCCATCACCTGGTTAAAGAATACCAGGATTTTCAGGTTATTCATTTTTTACATGCGCAAACTGACCTTGCCGGGTTTTGAGAAGATGCCTATTTATGATGTTGTACAGTTCTTTTTCCGGGGGATCAGGAAAAGTTCATTGCTTTCAAGGGCAAACTCCCTTTCGTTCACCTTCACACTGGCCATTTTCCCGGGCATATTGTTTTTATTCACCCTTATCCCTTACATCCCGGTCGCTGGTTTGCAGGAATCGCTGCTCAATACCCTGTCGAACATGTTCCCGGAACAAGTATTCCGCTTTCTGGAAAGCACCATCACCGAGATAATAAGCAAGCACAACGGAGGATTGCTGTCATTAGGTTTCTTAATGGCCTTTTACTTCTCGAACAATGGAATGATCGGCATCATGAAAGCATTTACCCGCTCTGCCCATGAGATGGAAACCCGTTCCTGGCTCAAGATGCATCTGGTTTCCCTGGGATTGCAGCTCATACTGGTGACCATCATCATCATTACTGCTGCTTTGCTTATCCTTACGCCGATATTCCTGAACTATGTTTCAGAGCACAGCATCATCACAAGCGGCTTTGCCATCGTCCTCATACAGATCATGAAGTGGATCATTCTCAGCCTGCTCATCTTCCTGAGCTTCTCCTTTATCTATTACCTGGCCCCGGCGGGGAAACGAGTGTTCAGGTTTATCTCCCCCGGCTCAACCATGGCCACGATCCTGGCCCTGGTGTTTATCGCCCTCTTCAACATTTACATCAACAACTTTGCCCATTACAATAAGCTTTATGGCTCTATCGGCACCATCATCATCCTTATGCTGTATATAAACATCAATGCCATTGCGCTTCTGATAGGCTTTGAGCTTAATGCAAGTATTTATAATGTGCGAAAGTGGAGTAAGAAAGTGAAGAGTAATTAAGGTTATCGGAGTAATGTAATGGAACCGGTTATTTCTTTTGCGATGCTGTGATAGTTATCAGTGAATATGGCAAGAAAAAAATACACGCCATCCGGACAATCTTTTCCTTTGAACCTCCCATCCCAGCCCTCATCAATTATATTGGATTCATAAATTTGCTGTCCCCATCGGTTAAAAACATAGATCTTATATTGAATTATGTTTTCATACACCGGCAGGAACCTGTCATTTCTGCCATCCCAATTTGGTGTAAAACAATTCGGAAACCAAATACTTGAGGGACACTCCTCAGTTATTAATACCGTATCACTTTTTTCGCATCCGGCCTTGTCAGCAGTAACCCAGTAAATACCGGGTAGAGTTGCAATATACTCTGCAGCATGAGTACCATCCTGCCATGTATAATGATCAAACCCCTCTCCAGCTTCAAGAGTGATTAAAAATTCACCACAGATTGTCGTATCATTCATTAATTGCAAGTCCGGGACCTCCTGTATGGAGATAAAAATTGTGTCGGAGTTTACGCATCCGATACTATCAATAACTTCTACCCAATAAAAGCCAGGATTATAAACACTTAATGCCTGCTGGGTTGATCCATCCTGCCATAAATAAGATGAATACTCAGCACCCGGATACAGGATGATCATGTCTCCCTCACAAATAATTGTATCATTTCCAAGCTCAACAAGTGGTTTACTATAAATTGTTAATATCATGGAATTGGTATCATCGCCACAGCCAGAGCTCCCATAGGCAATAAGAGATAATGTAACACCGCCCAATTCACCGGCCTCCGGATAGTATATAGGCCGAAGCATGTCAGGATCAATGAAAACTCCCAGTCCCCCCATCCATTTCAGTGAATCATAGGATGAAGCTACCGGAATAGTACTTGAATTATTAAAATCCCAGAAAGAGCCCTGGCATATTGATTCATCAGACCCAGCGTTTACCAAAGCATTTGAGATTACATTAACATACAGGGAATCAAATGGATCAGGATCACAACCATTTGTATGAATAACATAAATATAGCCCGCTTGAGTCCCAAACTGCACAAAAATCACTGTATCACCGAGGGTGCTTGTAATAGTAGCTCCGGGAGGGATAATCCACTGAAAACTGAAATCTAACTGCGGAGATAAGCTATATCTGAAAGGGCCACTACCAGAGCACACAGTATCTTCACCAATGATCTTAATACCACTATAACACAGGAGATCTGACGGTGGATTTACATTATCAGTAATGATAGTATGGACGGGATAGTTCATACCACTGCTGATATCTACACTGATCCCGGAGTATGCTAGATTGATATTTTGTTCGACCAGCCCAATAATTTCCCGGCTGCAGCATGAATTTCCTTCCCGGTCGGTTTTGACAATAAGAACATCCTGGCCTCCATTTCCATAGCTCGATGTACCACTGCTTACCACATAACCTGAGTCATTGGCAACCGATAAATATGCTTGTCCTTCATCCAGGATACCCCCGACTGTATTTGCACGGATAAGTTTGCCTTCATCATCAACATTGAGAAGAATAAGGTCATTCCCGCCATTGCCAAAGCTTGTTGTTGTCCCTGCGATCATGTGATTCCCGGCAGGGCTGCTGACAAGGTGAAAAGCTTCTTCATCCCCTGTCCCGCCATAAGTTCTAGCCCACAAAACATTCCCGGCAGGAGTTATCTTGAATAGCAGTATATCCGTGCCTCCAACCCCATAGCTGTCAGTATAGCCCAGCACAAGAAAGTTTCCGTCACTCGCTATAACCATTGACCTGCCATCATCCAATGGAATACCTCCAAATTCCTTAACCCATACCGTATCCCCAATGCTGCTCAGGTACATCAAGAGTATATTTCGGTCCGACAGACCGGAAGTGAACCTATTTCCAAGGTAGATGAAATGATTGTCGGATGTTTCCAGGATACACCTGCTATGTTCACTTATGCCGGTAGTATAAGTTCTATTCCATTGCACATTCAGGTTAACATCTGTTTTTACGATCCATATATCTACACCATCAAGACTAAATGACCTGCTGCTTCCGGAAAAGATATAACCGCCATCACTTGTCAGTTCAAAGTTCATGATCTCATCGTCAGGAACTCCTCCGATGAATTTTTCTTGCAAAATATTTCCGTTATCATCAATTTTTAATATATACCAATCATCATCAGATGGCAGCGCTGTGCGGACCCAGCCGATGAGGATATATCCACCTCCGTGATCTTTTTTCATAGTATAGCCCACATCCCGATCGCTGGTACCAAAGGTCTTTGACCATAAAATATTTCCAAG
>QMPN01000193.1 GCA_003648575.1 Bacteroidota bacterium | reverse complement strand
TGCCTTGCTGCCCTCGTACGCCCTCGAGTATTTTATGTCCCTGCAGCCCGCGGATCATATCCAGGGCTTCATCTTTAGAGATAGGGCAGAGTCCGGCCTTGACATCTTTCAGTACTTCGATAAAGATCCCACCCAGTCCACAGAGGACGAGGTGCCCGAATTTGTCTTCCCTTTTGGCACCGGCAAATAATTCTATTCCGCTGAACATGGGCTGAATCAGTACTGCAGTTGTTTCCGGGATCTCCATGATCTTGCGGAAAACCTCTTTTACCTCTGTGTCATTTTGAATATTCAGACGTACGCCTCCAACATCGGACTTATGCACCGGGCCCACGGCCTTCATCACAACAGGATAACCCATCTTGCCGGCTGATTCTACCGCATCAGTAATATTATCTTCTACGGCTTCCGGTATCCTGGGGATGCCGGCAGCATCAAGCAATGATTGAATTTTGTCGGGTGCTATATACCCGTCTTCACAGCTGTCGATCACCTCCCTGATACGTACTATATTCATTTCCGGCAGATGGGGATGCTGGGGTACAGGGGCCTGTGTGTTTTTTATCTTTCCCAGGGCCTTTCCGAATACTACTTCATCGGAGAAGATGATCCGGCCTTTATCGATGAAAGACCTGATCTCATCAACGGCAGTGAATATTGATGGAAGGATAGGGTAGATGGGCTTTTTGGACGTCTTCATCTTTTCATCCAGCAGCTCATATACATCATAAATAGGGAAGAGTCCGGGGGTGCCGAAAATTACGGCCATGCCGTCGATCTCATCAAACTTTTGGTCACAATAATCGATGATATGTCCCAGTTGTTCTGCATTTCCGGTTGCAAGAAAATCAATTGGGTTGGCTACCGAAGAACCCGGATAGAGCAGTTCCAGTAGTTCATCTGCATGATCATTATCGATGTGGGGTACTTTTAAACCGCCTTCCGACAAAGAATCGGTCAGCATAACGGCCGGTCCCCCGGCATGTGTAATCACTGCCATGCGGTCGCCCTGCAATTCGGGAAACATGAAGATGCTGGCTACTGATATGAGCTCTTCACGTCCGTAGCATCTGACGATGCCGGCTTTTTTGAAGAGGGCATCCACAGCGACATCAGAGCTGGCCAAGGCACCTGTATGTGAAGATGCTGCCCTGCTGCCAGCTTCAGAAGCACCCGCCTTGATAGCGGCAATGCGGCAACCTTTACGTATTAGCGAAGATGCATGCTTAAGGAGCAGTGTTGGCTTGTTGATGGTTTCAATATAGAGCAGCTTTACTTTTGGACTTTCACCTTCTGTATAGGTCTCGTCCATATATTGGAGGATCTCCTCTACGCCCATCTGGGCACTGTTGCCAACGCTGAAGACGCGAGCAAAAGGAAGGCCCATTGGTATGCCGGCTTCCATAATGAAGCATGCAGTTGCTCCGGAGCCGCTGATGAAATCGCAGCCTCTCATGTCGAGTTTTGGAATGGGCAGTGTGAAAACACCGTGATATTCGGGCGTCATTACACCAATGCAGTTCGGTCCGATCAATCCTCCATCCACAGCATCGATGGTATCAACGATTTTTTGTTCCAGCATCTTACCTTCTTCGCTTTCCTCACTGAATCCTGCTGAAAGGATAATAAATCCGCGTGTATTCTTTTCTTTAGCAAGTATCTCTACCGTTTCCGGGATGTATTTGGCTGCGATGGCTATAATGGCCAGGTCGGCATCAGGAAGCTGTGAGAGATCCTGATAACATTTGATGCCAAGCACTTCTTCTTCCTTGGGATTGGTAACGTAAATATCCCCTTTGAATTCACCATCGAGCAAGTTTTTAAGGACTTTCCCGCCAGGTTTCCGAATATCATTTGACCCTCCAACAACGACGATGCTTTTGGGATCGATAAGTGCTTGTGTGATCATGTCTCTATGATTATAAGATGCTGTTGGCTAAATTAGAAAAAATTAGCGTCACCGGATGAACCTTTTGAAAACAGAACCCCTCCGCGTAACAGCATTCAGTGAGAACTTGTCGGCCAAGGCATTGGCCCTTTCCCTGATCTGGTTGAGCATTCGGACTTTGTTCAGTTCTGCTTCCTGTAATTGTGTATTGAATGTAGTAATGGCCTCTTTGAGTTGCGGCATGTCATCGGCTTTGGCCGAATCATTCTTTAACATACTTAAGACAGTGATGGTTTTTCCAATATGCTCGTGGGTTTCCTCTATTTCTTCATCAAACCAGCCCATTGTTTCCTTGGTCACAGCTTCTACCTGGCTGGCAAAATCCTGGCGAAGAACATACTCGGTAAGCTTACGGGCCCTCAGTGTTGCAGATTTGTGGTCGTTAAACTGAGATGATTTGAAATCGTCGTATATACCCCGCTCCAGCAAATGGATCTTGTTTGTGATCTCAGCTGTATGGGCTTTAAGTGCACTCAGAGTCTCATACAAACTTTCTTTCCATTCTTCCTGAAAAATATCGGCATCAAGCTGATCCGCTGTATCGGCCATAGTATCGTGGAAGATCTGAGTAGAATGATGTCTTGCCGCATCGATATTCTGCAAAAAACTCACATATTTGTTGTTAACAAGATGCTCCAATTTCTGATGTAAATCCAGAAGCAGGTCTTTGGCGTGGATTATAAAGATGAACAGTTCAAGCTCCAGAAGAGTGAAATTGTTGAGCAGTACCTGGTTGTTTCTCCATTTTGCAGGGATAGACGAAAAAGCATCTGCCAGTTCTTCACGTGCCAGCGCAGCCTTTTCATTCCTGCCTATAAATCCTGATGTGTTTGCTTCCCGCAGTTCCTTGCTTATCTGCCTGACCACAAACATAGTCTTGTTCATCATCAGTGTATAGAAGGTTTGCAGAGAAGATTCGTTAAGCTTATCAATCTGGTTCCTGTATTCTAAATAGCCTGAAATCTTTTCTTCCATCAGCTTGCCGGTCTCCTCATTGGGATCCAGCTTATTTAAAAGAAAGAAATGGTCAAAGATCCTGTTATTTACCCCCTGGGTTTTAATGACTTGCTGCAGGCTGATCATACCCCAATTCTGGAATACTTCTGTGAGTTCAGCAAAGATTTGTTTGTTGAAGTGGGAGGCGATCAGTTTTCTGTAGCGAACCTTTTGTATTTTGGTGCCCTTGAAAGAACCATAGAGCAACTGCTTTCTGAGTTTGTAGCGTAAAGTTTTCCAGCTATCCCCTTTTTTTATCGTCAGGTCGGCACGTGTAATTCCTTTGTGCAGGATCTCGGGGGCCTGAAGGATAATGTTTTTGCATTTTTCTTTATAAATCTCAATGGCACTCTGAAGAATCTCTTCCTGCTCACTGAAAGCATCTTCTTCCTGCCTTCGGATGATTTCTGATATCTCTGTGAAGATGTTGCGGTAAACCTCGCTTATACTCTCTTTCCAGTGCTTACTGCCTTTAATGGCAGGGAGTTCGGACCTGAATTGTTTCAGCAAGTCATTTGTGGTTGAAATGATATTGGCATATACGGCACGGTTCAGGTTGAAGAGGTCGGCAACCATAGTGTTAAAGACCTCCTCGTTCATGGCTTTAACCTCATCATATATCACTTTGAGTTGTTCAGCTGCTGTAGTGTCGTCCGGGTAATCGATCTCCGGTATTTTCAGCTTTCTGCTGATCACAAGATCTATATCTCCTTCGGTATAATCGGATTTTTCCTGTTTGACCATCCCGCCACTATGGCCTATCTCAAAATTTTTGAAATAAGATGAAGCTTTAACGAGTACTACAGTTCCTACGTTTCCGCACAAACGGTTAACCTGATTTACATAGTCTTGCTCACCGCCTTCGCGTATATCGGGAATGCCCAGAAAGACGATGTCGGAATTTGATGATTCCACCTCTATGAGCTCATTCACCGGACGTTTCTCTATCTGGTTGTTGATCACCTTGATCTCTGCATCCATGCGTATGCTTTCCAGAACCCCTTCCACATCGCCTATCAACTTTTCTTTTTCATCATTGATCGGGTTGATCATCAGTATCCTGATACGTGCATTTTTCCAGTTTTCTGATAACCACATGAATTTGATGAGGGATAGCACCAGGTTGCAGTTGTTTCCGCCCCCGCGGCACCAAACATCGATGATCTCCTTTTTGCCATACCCTTGGTGTTTATCATAATCCATCATGAGGATGTTGAGATCGAGCTCACTCAGGGAGCGGATCATTTGTGCAAAGCGGACTGGGTTCTCTGTCTGCCTGGCCCATCCAAATAGGAGAGTGTTCGGTTCAACGCCTGAAAAACCATATGTTGAAGAGATGGCCTCAATGCCTTCGTAAATATCTTTGCACTCCTGACGGCGGGTAAACATCCCTTCCATGCCTTCAGTCAACTCATCTTCAACAGCCTGCTGGTGCTTTTTAAAGAGCACGTTGGATGATTTGTTCAGGATAAGGTCGAAGTTTGAAAGAAATCCCTGGTTCCCTACAATGTCTTTACCAAACTGCATAAGATGGGGCCGGTTTTTGCTGCCTCCGCTGAAAAGGATCACATTCGGCCTCCAGTTTCTTTCTTCCAGCCCCTTGCGGTCGATGCGATGCAAAATAGAGCGTGCGATCGATGACCATACGCTTTGCCATACATCTCCGAAGTCGAGCTCCAGGTTTTTTCTTTTTATATAATGGTATATCCCTGCCAGTATAATCAGTGCCAGGAACATCACGGGCGTATCCAGTTTGAACATCACCCCGAAGCAGGCTGCAAAACCGATGATCCCAACCCATTTGGAGATTCTGAAACTGGGCCTGAAGTCGGCACTGGCCCAGCGTTCCAGAGCAAATGCCAGGTTGATAAAGCCATATGCTGCAATGTAGAACATACTCACCACTGCAGCAATCACATCAAGTTCTCCGATAAGGATGCCACCTTCTGCAATAAGGAAAGTCAGGATGAGGGCATTCCTGGGTTCATTATTCACCCCGTGAGCTTTTCCAAAGACTTTTGGGGTGATGCGGTCGCGCGACATGGCCTGAAGAATGCGGGGTCCCCCAAGTATTCCACCCAGGGCAGACGATAAGGTAGCTCCCCAGATACCTGCTACAACCAGGGGTGACGACCATGCGATCTTCATCAGGAAGTTGTTGTCGGTCAGCAGGAGTTCTCTGTCTACAAGCAAACCAAATGCCAGGGCAAGAGCAATATAAACGATGAGGCCGGTAATGATGGATGCCATGGTACCAAATGGAATGCTTTTCTGCGGGTTTTTCAGGTCACCCGACATGGCTACGCCGGCCGTAAAGCCGGTTACGGCAGGGAAGAATATAGCAAATACAGTTGTGAGAGAGACTCCGTCGGTAACCGGAAGCCAGCTTGCATTATCGCTGGCAGGAGCATCACCCATGAACAAGCCCAGTCCGATAGATCCCAATGAAAGAACAATAGCACCAAGGATAAAAAACTGTGCTTTGATGGCAATGGAGGTGCTGATGAAGGCAATAATGACCAGGATGACCAGCATGATGCTACCCATGATACGGAAATCCTGTATGGTATTCCCGAGGCCGGTTATATCACGGATCATCTCAATCCCCAAAAAGTTTTCACAGAAACCAATGATGTAAAGGGCAATGCTAAAGGCCGTTCCGATAAACATCGTGATTCCGATGGATCCCCCCATGGGCAGGCCGAGGCTCCTGGAAAGCATATAGTAGATGCCGCCCGTTTTGATCTTTTTATCAGTGGCGATACTGGCAATGCTGAGACCGGTCGAGAGTGAGATCACATGAGCCAGCAGTACGATGCCAATGGCAGTGATGATGCCCGACTGTCCAACCACCCATCCCATCCTCATATACATGATAACACCCAGGATGGTGAGTATGGAAGGTGTGAAAACCCCTGAAAATGCACCGAATTTCTT
>QMPN01000192.1 GCA_003648575.1 Bacteroidota bacterium | reverse complement strand
GCACTTGGTTCGTCCATCCGCATCCCCGGCCCTGACGCTGGTGACGAAGTGCTAGCTGAGTTCAATGACAAGCTGCAGTCCAAGGTGCCGGGTCTAATACGTATGCCAGATTTTGACGATCCTGCGCAGGCGGGTGAGTTTTATAGCAAAATGGGTCGTCCGGAGGATAAGGACGGTTATGTGTTTCCAGAAGTTGAGGGGATAGAATTGTCACCTGAACGTAAAGAACTTATTGGTGAAGTGGCTTTTGAAATTGGACTCACTAAGGATCAACATGCGGGCATGGTTGGGCGGATGTTGAAGGAGGATGCGCGGGCTGTTGCGGCGCATAAGGCTGCCCAGGAAGAGGGCATGACCCACCTGGGTAAAGAGTGGGGTGGCGCCTTTGATACCAAACGTGGGCAGGCTATTGCTGCTGCGAAAGCCCTGGAAGCACCACCGGCGCTGGTGGCGGCAATGGAGGCAAACGAGGTAAACCCCGATACATACAAGCACTACGCCTTCCTGCATGGCAAGTTCATGGCGGGTGAGGGTGATGGTTCGCTGCTGGATGCTACGGGTGCAAGCACCGAGATGCTCACTCGTGATGAGGTTGAGGAGCGGTTCAACGAGGTTACCAAGAAAATGTTCAATATGGACGGCAATGATCCCGAATTAAAACTCCTGCAGAAAAAGCGGATGAAATACTCCGAGATGCTGGCGGCGTAGTAGTCGCTTGTAAAACCTTAGCGTTATGCTAGTATCTTGATAATGACCAACCGGCGGCGGCCCCGAAAGGCATCCCTGCCGCCGGTTGGTAACATCGACAGCGGAGCCTCCGTATGGTGATTCCTCCAAAGAAGATTAAATTTACTTTTAACTTTTTTGGAGAATTAAAGTGGCTATTACAATCCCCAGTGCGTATATCGAAACCTTCGAGCGCACCGTTCGCCAACTGGCGCAACAAAAGAATTCTCGTCTGCGCAAATGCGTAACCGAGATCAACAATCAATCTGAAAAGCATAACTGGGACCGTCTGGCAGCTTCTGCCGCTCGCCTCAAGGATGCTGCTCGTAAAGTCTCGCCTGCTGGTGGCGACGGCTCGGGTGCAGTTGATTCCACCGACGGCCTGACATGGTCGCGTCGTAACACAGTCATTCAGACGTATGACACTGGTGAGATTATCGAACCGGAAAATATCGTCCAGATGCTGATCGATCCGAAATCTGCTTCTACAGAGAACTTGGTGATGAACATGCAGCGTACCGTTGATGACATCCTCATCACTGCAGCACTGGCTGATGCCAAAACTGGCGGTGGTGTAGATGCTGCGTTCCCTGCTGGTCAGGTCGTTGACGATGGTTCTGCCGGTTACACCGCTGAGATCTCACTGGACTTCATTCTGGAAGTGGACGAGAAGTTCTACGAGAACGATGTGGATCCTGACGAGCCTCGTTATTTCGTCATCGGTCCCAAGCAGCGTCGTAAGCTGTTGCAGCTGATCGAGGTGACCTCATCTGACTTCCAGGCCAAGCAAGCCCTGGCTACTGGTTATCTGCCTGACTTCCTGGGTTTCAACTGGATCGTCAGCAACCGTCTGAACGTACCTTCTGCTAATCAGCTAGATTGTCTGGCTTTCACCAAGAGGGCGTTGGGTCTTCATGTCGCTGGTGATATTCAGGCAAAGGTGGGCGAGAGAACCGATATGTCATTCGCATGGCAGGTGTACTTAATGCTCCACATGGCCGCAGTTCGTGTTGAAGATGAACATATCGTTCATTGTAAGCTGGCAGACACTGTAACCTAAGCGTCTCTTTACAGAGAACTCGGGGCGGGAGTAATCCCGCCCCATTTTAAGGAGGTTTAAATGGCTATTGTAGGTGTACGTAGTGAGGTAGTTGTCGGGTACTCTCATAGCAGAAAAACCGATCTGCTGACCTTTATGAACAACGGCACGGTGTCGGGTGAGTCGAACAAGCTCACTTCAGGCACAGCCACCAGCATATTGGGTAAGGCGCTTAATTTTGTCGGTAACAGTGCTGCTGCACGCGCTATCCCGGTAGCAACATTGACGAGGCAGAAACCAGCATGAGAAACGGCGATCTGTACAAGATGACGAGCATGGTGAAAACCGGCACACCGATGGAAGAGGTGCTTCACACCTACCGCAATCGGTACTCGGCAGACGAGATATGGTCTTTCTTCCCGAAGAAAGAGGATCCGAAGAAGGCGGTCAAGAAGAAGGCTGCCAGGAAGAAGGTTGCCGAAGCAGAGACTGAAACCGATCCACTGGGGTGATCCATGACATCAGAAGTTGATATCTCGAATATCGCGCTGGCGTACCTGGGTGCTAACCAAATCACCTCTCTTGATGATGATTCCAACGACGCTGCGTTATGTAAATTAATGTATGCCGGACTGCGGGATACGGTGCTGGCTGATCGTGAGTGGACGTTTGCTGTTGCCCGTGTGCAACTCCCCGCACTAGCGGCTGCCCCTGACTGGGGGTATACATATCAATTTCAACTTCCCCCGGATGTGCTACGTGTCCTGAACCTGTCAGATGACAAGACACAACCCGTGCCACCCTACGATCTCAAGTGGCGCCGGGAAGGTTCCGCCGTTGCGTGTAACAGCGCAACAATCTACGTCCGTTATTTGAAACGGATAGAAGATCCCAACAAGTTCTCACCTCATTTCGTACAGGCACTGGCTGCCCGTATGGCGGCTGACCTGGCATGGCCGATTACCAATTCAAGAGAAACTGTTGAACAGATGACCCAGCTATACGCACTGAAGTTGCAAGATGCGATGGCAGTTGACGGGATGCAGGGCAGTTCAGATGTGCTTCGCGCGAAACAGCTCCATAGCGCAAGGTACAGCGGTTCCTCATCTGTTGGACCGTATGTATAGCAATGGCCTGTCAATGCGCATCAGAATACGAGGCAATACGGGCTGAGATCGAGGCTCAGGGGCAAGCACAGGCTGCCCAGCTAGAACGTATTGCCGTTGCACTGGAGTTAGTCGGTGCGACCCTGGGTGATGATCTGATCACCAGTAGCGTCATCTCTAATCCGAGGGCGTTCATGACCGTCGAAAAATTTGCCAACCAGCAGAAGATCAGTATCGGCAAAGCCTTGAAAGATTTAACCGAGAGGCTTAAGGACGATGTCTAAGATCACGCCGATCCAGGAAAGTTTCTCCGGGGGTGAAGTCTCTCCGAAAATGCTTGGCCGCGTGTCTTCTGACGGTTACCAGGCTGGATTGGTGACTATGGAAAACTTCATCGCCGATGCCCATGGTCCTGCTGTTCGCAGGGAAGGTTCCCGTTACATCACCAAGGTGGCGGGTAACGACGGGCGTATCTTTTTCTTCACAATCAATGACCAGGCCGGTTACCTGTTCGTGCTGCTGAATCTCAGGCTAGTGCCGGTCACTTTCGAGGGGCTGCCTCTCGCCCAAAACTACGTCACCAACCCGAGATTCAGGGACGGGAACACGGGTTGGACGGAAGATTCAGATCGCGCAACGGTGACCTTTTCCCCTGACCTGCTGACCATGGCCAATGACGATCACGGTCTGGCGTATTCAATGGTCGGGCAAGAAGTAACCGTACCTGCCGCTGGTGACTTCACCGTCGCCATTGGTGAGCTGAGTGGCGAGTCTTATAACGTCTACGTCGGCACCGCAATTGGTGATGGCTCATACGCCACGTTCATGAACGTGACAGGGACGGAGAGTAGTCTCGTCACCCTCCCCGGTACGACCGCATGGGTCACGGTGGAGAACGCGGTACAGGATCAAGTTAATCAGTTCACGGCGATCACGCTGGTCGATGAAACGCTTCAGACTGATATCGCCACCCCGTGGCTGGAAGCTGAACTTGTGGATGTGCATGTTGCCGTCGCCCCGGGTGGCAACATCGTCTACTTTATGCACCCGAACCATCCCGTGCAGAAGATGGTGTACGTCTATGTGTCTGACTCTTTCGTATTTAGCGAGGTGGTGTTTACCGCTCCTCCGGCGGAATGGACAGGTGTCAGCCACCCGCGCACAGGTGTGTTCCATGAGGGGAGATTCTGGCTAGGTGGTACACCTAACCAGCCGCAGACCTTTTGGGGATCGAAGTCCAATGACTACGAGAATTTTACACAAGGTGCATTAGCCGACGACTCTTTACAGTTCTCGATTGCTAAACTGGGAGGTATCCGCTGGATGGCATCGACCAAGAACCTGCTGATCGGCACCAGTAATGGTGAGCACATCGTCACCTCGGTTGAGGGTGTAATCACCCCGGGCGATATCCAGATCACGCAGCAATCCGCATACGGATCGAAAGGAATTCAGCCCGCGATTGTAGGTGACCAGGTCTTCTACATTTCACCAGATGGCCGGAAAGTACGTGCCATGCAGTACGAGTGGACAGCCGACAACTGGCTGTCGAAAGACCTGACGTTCTTTTCTGAACACATTACCGAGAGCGGCATCCGTCATATCGACTGGTCGCAAAACCCGGACAACCAGTTCACATGCACGTTGACCGCTGGCACCACTGCGTCCTTGACGTATGAGCGCGGCAAAGAGATCTACGGTTGGCATCGGCATAACTTCGGTGACCATGTGCTTGATACCAGCTCCGGACCGATAGAGGGTACAGACATTGTTGCCATGCTGGTCCAGCGGGCGCCTGGAGAAATGTATATCGAGGTGGAGTCGTTCAACTTCAACAACTACCTCGACTCATGGCATTTCGGCATCGTTGACCCGGATGGGATAACGATCACTGACCTCGATCACCTTGAAGGGCGCGAAGTTGGTGTGCTGACAGATGGTGCAGTGCATCCGAATAAAACCGTAACCGCTGGCGCGATCACACTGGACTGGCCTGTTGATCCGGACACGGGTGACGTAGTTGTCGGGCTGCCGTTCACCTCGACCATGAAGACGTTACCGTTTGATGGTGGTGTCAGAACCGGGTCATCCCAACCATACAAGAAACATTACAACAAAATCTACGTGTCGCTGCTGGAGTCGGCGCTACCGGTGATCAATGGTCACCGCCAGCCTACACGGCACCCCGGCACACCGATGGATACTCGTGAACCCAACACCTCTGTCAATTCGATGATTGTGGAGCTGGGATGGGACAGGACTGCTCAAATTACAATCGAACAGGATTTACCGTTACCATGCACTGTGATATCGATATCAGGTGAGATTAATCAGGAGATGTTGCGATGAGTGGTTCAGAAGAAGGCGGTGGAATGTCTCCAGAAGAGGAGCGTGCCGAGGCCAAGGAATATTACCAGACCTGGCGCGGTTGGAAAGAAGGCTCCGATAAAAATTACGCCCAGCGCACGGGTACAGCGAAGGCGAGGATGGGCGCTGCCGGGATGAAGGCTGGCGGTGGCACATGGGATGCCGCGCTTGCTGGTATCGATGCTGACTACGCAGCTGATCAGAAGGACCTGTATGGTGGTCAGCATTACAAGACGGTTGAGGATTATCACAAGAAGCAAGTGCAGAGCAAGTTGGCCGAATACAAGCCGATGGCCGAGGCGCAGCAGTACAATCGGAAAGATGTTAAGGCTGCGGGGGATGTTGATAGTACTTACGGTGGTGGAAACATTCCTACTGGAATGCATCAGGCATACAGGAGGGAAATGGGCGGTGATTCTGGACCTGTGAAGATAGGCGAAGAGTACGCTGACAACTATTTCATGAATACCGGACAACCTATGGGCGGTGACGGCGAGGACGTATACGTGCGCGTCACTGCAGCCGAGGTTGCTGATGCTAAGGCTAACATCGAGCGCATTGAAAGCACGAGCACAGAAGATTGGGCTGCTGAAGAGTTCGGCGCAGCCCGGGCGACACCTGAAGAGAAAGATGCCCGCAAGAAAGAGGCGTCTTCCGAGAGGGCGCAACG
>QMPN01000191.1 GCA_003648575.1 Bacteroidota bacterium | reverse complement strand
CTCAGGTTTGCAAAATATATGGCAAAGGGCCTGTAAGCAAGGTGAGACCACTTCGAGAATGGCACTTCGATCATGATCATGGGTATCAGGATTGCCAGGTGTGCCACATATGAATAATAAGTAGCCATGGGCATGCCGCCAAGCCTGAAAATGTGCACCATGATCCCTGTGAGCACGGTCATGAATAACATGATGATGAAAAGCCAGTCACTCACATGTGAGAACTTGAATTTGGCGTTGTTTTTACGAATCCTTCCTATGATCACAGAAGTAAGCCCGAACAGCAATCCGAAAGTAGCATAGTATCCCAGCAGCCTCTGCGGATGCCAGGGTTCATATATTTCCTCTGTCTGAAACCAGGGAAGGAATGCCACGATCATGATGAACATGATAGTATATCCCGACATCAGGAGCCAGTGCCACAGCCAGTATTTCTTTCCATCACATTTAGAGAATTTCCACTGTGTGGAAAAATGGAATGCAAGCTGCCATGCTTCCTTGAAGTAAAGAAAGAATGGTATCCTGACAGCACCTGTACCATGCACTATCTTAATGTACATCCTTAAGATATTTGAGATCAGCAGCAATGCCACGATGATTGCCATGGACCAGTCAGCATATTCAACCCATTTTATGGGCATGATGGAGTTTATCTTCACCCCGCCATCGGCAGTAAGTTCCGGTGTGATTCCCGGCCAGAAAAGAGCAAATGCAAGCACCACCAGCCCACCCAGGAGCAGTACGGCACCAAGCTCCCATACTTTTGAAGTATAGAACTTCCTTGAGAGTCCGGTCCAGTCGTACAGGGAAGTCAGATAGCGCCGGAGGGTCATCAGAACCTCTCCCGGGTTGGCATCCCTCGGGCAGGTATCTGAACATTCCCCGCAATAGTAACATAGCCATGGGTCGACGCTCGACACCAGTTTATTTTTAAGTCCCATTTGCATTAGCCTGATCGACCTTCGGGGGAACATATTTGCATCCTCGGTCAATGGGCATAAGGCTGTACAATTGCCACAATGAAAGCAATCGTGCCACGACTGCAGGCCGAATTTTTGCAGATCTGTTTTCAGTGTAGGGTCTATTCTGTTGTCCATGTTTAATCCTCCCTTATTGTTGAGAGCTCTTTTGCCCTGAGTTCAATATCATGAAGGCCGGTGATACCGGTATCGACCTTTCCTTTTAAAATACTTTGCAGAACTCTGGCTGCGGCTGCAGAGCCCTGTGTCACGGAGTCGGGAATATCTTTAGGCCCCTGGCATACACCGGCCAGGTGGATCCCTTCATCTGTGCTGCCGCAATGATCACTGCCATTGCATGCTTCCTGAAACCAGCCGGATTTTTCACGCCTGATGTTCAGCATATCTGCCAGGTCGCCGGCATCATCCCTGGGCTCAAGGCCTACAGCCAGGACCACCATATCCACCTTTTGCTCAAGCAATCTGTTATTCAGGATGTCTTCTGTCCTTAATTCCAGTTGGCCATTAAGCTGATTTACCTTTGCGGTCCTGCCCCTGATAATATTTACTCCTTCATCCCTGATCCTGTTATAGAATTCTTCATAACCCTTTCCAAATGCACGCATGTCAATGTAGTACTCATACACTTCAGCATCAGGGAGTTTTTCTTTGACCAGGTGAGCAAGTTTCAGGGAATACATACAGCATACGCGTGAGCAATACTCGTTGTAGTTTCGGTCCCGGCTTCCGATGCAATGTATCAACGCGATGCTTTCCGGCTCTTCTCCTTCGAGTTGAAAAACCCAATTTCCTTTTTTATCTTCCGTCCGGAACCTGATATTCCCTCCTGTAGGCCCTGCGGCATTAACGAGCCGCTCAAATTCAATCGATGTGAGCACATTGGGAAAGCGGCCGTATCCATATTCATCGATCCGTCCGGCATCAAAGGTTTTAAAGCCTGTGGCTACGATGATATTTCCGGCTTTAACCTTTATGTCCTTATCGCTATCCTTGAAATCGATGCAGTCTACCATGCATACTTTCTGACATACACCACATTTTTCTTCATTAATGTACCTGCAGTTTTCTGCATCGATAAGATATTTATTGGGTACAGCCTGTGGGAACGGGATATAGATCGCTTTCCGCATGGCTGTTCCTGCATCAAATTCACTATAGGAACTCTGTGGACATTTCTCGCTGCAGACCCCACAACCAATACAAACTGTAACATCAATGTAACGCGGCTTCTGGTGGATATTTACCTCATAATTCCCTGCACTTCCTTTCACCTCTGTAACCTCAGCCAGGGTCAGCAGCTCGATATTGGGGTGCTGCCCTACCTCCACCATCTTCGGTGTAAGGATACAGGCTGCACAGTCGAGTGTCGGGAAGGTCTTATCGAACATGGCCATATGGCCACCGATGGTACCACTCTTTTCGACCAGAAAAACCTTATTTCCACTATCGGCAATTTCCAGGGCTGCCTGTATGCCGGCAATACCACCCCCTATCACCACAGTTTCCGGCAGTACTTTCGATGATCCGTTCTTCCTGGCTTCGGGAAAAGGAATTCCATGAATCGCGCAATAGAGGACAGCTTTTGCCTCTTCAATGCCTTTCACGCCATATTCACTGAAAGACGCAAGCGCAACATCAGATGGGTCGAGGCCCGCCTTGTTCAGTGCTGCAGAAAAGGCCGATTTATGCAAGCCCGGCTCATAGCCAGCAAGCACAAAACGCTTCAGATTATTATCATGTATCTCTTTTAGTATCGAATCCGGAAGCGGATCCAATTCTCCTCCTGAGGTCCATACCTTCCGGATACCCGGGATCTTCCTGACATATTCATCCAGCATTGCGGGATCGATCCCATTCAATGCATTCAGGTCAAAGGCCAGAAAAACACCTGTTGGCTTGATTTCAACCATATCATTAAATATTTTAGAATAGTATCAATGAATCAAATAAATAACAGGCTAATGTTAATATGATATCATTAGATAGTCAATGACAGTCATCAGATTAAAAAATGACTTTTGTCATGTTTATTGGGCGATGGGCGGTGGGCGGTGGGCGTTAGGTGGATTTCTGAATTCTGAATTCTGATTTCTGATTTCTGATATCAGATTTCAGATTTCAGCTCCAACCTACGGCAAATTATTAGAGGTCTTCTTAAGCCCTTCTTTATCCATGAGGATAATCTTCCTACCTTCGATCTCTATAAATTTTTCATCCTTGAAATCAGATAGGAGGCGGATCACGGTTTCAGTGGCGGTGCCGACAAGGTTGGCAAGATCTTCACGGCTTAACGACAGGGCATGTTCCTGCTCATCCGCCTTACATCCCCCTTCTCCGTTGAACAGCTCATCCAGAATTAAAAGGCCCTCTGCAAGGCGCTCCCGGACAGGTTTCTGGGCAAGGGAAGTCATCTTGGCTTCAGCTTCTTCCAAAAGGGCACAGATGAGGGTCACAACACATTGTGAAATATGCGGGTATTTCGTAGTTAGCTTGAAAAATGTTTTCTGATCGATATAGCAAACGACAGATTCCTCAAGTGTCGTGGCAGATGCAGAATATTTTCGTCCGCCCATAAGTGAGCGGATCCCAAGAAGGCCTCCTTCAAGCACAAAGCGTACGATCTGCTCCTTGCCATCATTGCCCCTCTTTGAGATCTTGATCTTCCCACTGTGCAGACAGTAGATACCTGTTGGCATCATGCCTTCATAAAAAATTGTTTGCCCTTTCTTATATACGGTGCTGATCTTTTTCTCAACCAGCTCACCAATATCATCAGGCATCAGGTCAGAAAAGCATGTACTTGACCTAACAATACATTTCCTGCAATCAAGGTCCTGTAACATTTACACTTAGTTTATTCAGGAATAAATGTACATAATTAAATTTATATCTTTCTATAATTCAGGCATTATTTTCATCAAACATGAAATCAACAACGGACTTAGTCACTTATAATTCTTGCAATGATGGCAGATGTATTCCAAGGATAAATGTCTATTTTTGCCGCTGTAGATTTCGCAAATGTAATTATGCCCAAGGCAAAAAAAATACATATCAGAGGATTGGTGCAAGGTGTGGGCTTCCGGCCTTTCATTTACCGGATAGCGCACAGGTATGAGCTGAAAGGCTGGGTTGAGAACAGCAATGAAGGCGTAAAGATCCTCGCCCAGGGAGATGAGGCCAATGTAAATGATTTTATCGTCGCCATCCGTAAAGAAGCCCCGGCAGCATCACATATTGCGAGCATGAAAGTGGAAGAAACTGCGGAGCAAGGCTTTGACTCATTTTTTATTAAAAAGAGTGAGGATACTTCCGGGGAGATCACCGATGTGAGTCCCGATATCGCTGTGTGCCAGGACTGCCTGGACGATATGAAGACCCAATCGCACCGGATCGACTACCCGTTTACGAACTGTACCAATTGCGGGCCCCGGTTTACTATCATCCGTGATCTGCCTTATGATCGCCCAATGACCACCATGGAACCCTTTCCTATGTGTGAACAATGCGCCGGGGAGTATTCTGACATCCTCGACCGCCGCTTCCATGCACAGCCTGTTGCCTGCAATCACTGTGGACCGGAGTACACGCTAAGAATAAACGAAAAGGAAGTATATGGCATCAGGGAGATCCTGACTCAGACTGCCGAACTCATTGAGAACGGAAAGATCATAGCAATGAAAGGCCTTGGTGGTTTCCATCTTGCCTGTGATGCACATAATGAGAAATCGGTCGAGCGCCTGAGGCTGGCAAAAAACAGGGATGGAAAACCCTTTGCAGTGATGTTCAGGGATGTTGAAGCTGCAGAAAAGTATGCATTTATCACTGATGCTGAGAAGGAGATACTGTGCAGCTGGCAAAGGCCTATCACTTTATTGAGATCAAGAAAAAAACTGGCAACGGGTGTCAGTGTCGGTTTTGGAACCATTGGCGGGATGCTGCCATATCTTCCCTTCCACCACCTGCTGTTCGATCATCTGAAACAGGATGTGATCGTGCTCACAAGCGGAAATATTTCCGATGAACCCATTATCATCGACAACCAGGAGGCAATAAGGATATTAGGGCCGATATCAGATGCTGTGCTGATAAACAACCGGGATATTTACAACCGTGCCGATGACTCCGTTCTGAGGGTGATAAATGACAAGCCCAGGCTGATCCGCAGGTCCCGCTCATGGGTACCAAGGCCTGTAGAACTAAAACTTAATGTGGACGGGATCTTTGCCTGTGGGGCCGAGCTGGTTAACTGCTTCTGTATCGGCAAAGGAAACCAGGCCATCATGAGCCAGCACATCGGGGACCTAAAAAATGCAGAAACACTTGAATTCTATACGGAATCAGCAGACAGATTTAAAAAATTATTCAGGATGGAACCAGACCTTTTGGTCCATGATATGCATCCCGACTATTTATCGAGCCGCTACGCCCTGGAAACAGGAGTTAAAACAGTCGCAGTGCAGCATCATCATGCTCACATTGTTTCCTGCATGGCAGAGCATGGTCTGGATGAGCCCGTCATCGGCATAAGCTTCGACGGCGTTGGACTTGGCACCGACCATAATATATGGGGCGGGGAGTTCCTTCTGTGCGGCCTGGCTGATTTTGAGAGAAAAACCTACTTTGACTATGTTGCCATGCCGGGGGGCGATATGGCAACGAAAGAACCCTGGAGGATGGCATTGTCTTACCTGATAAAAACTTTTGGTGATGATTACGAAAAATTGGATCTTCAGTTCCTGAAGGGGATACCGAAAGAGTCTGTATCTGTCGTCCGTCAGGCATTAAAGCTTGGTATCAACACACCCCTAACTTCCAGTGCCGGAAGGCTGTTTGACGCAGTGACTGCACTTTGCGGCTTATGCAGCTATTCCGGTTTCCACGCAGAGGCCCCGATGCGGCTCGAAGGAGCCATCGACAATGATGAACAGGGAACATACCCCTTCACAATAGCTGATTCT
>QMPN01000190.1 GCA_003648575.1 Bacteroidota bacterium | reverse complement strand
ACAGCCTATGCTGTTATATTCTGGATTCAGAACATAGGCCTTTTATTTATTCCTTTGATTCTCGGCTTCGTGCTAAATGCTACTAATCCTGATGTTTCTCCAAACAAAATATTGGTGAGGTCAGCTATAGAGAAAGCGTTCAAAGAAATGTTGCCGGAAGATTCATTCACAGATATTGAGATAGGCATGGCACTTGATAAAACCACTGGGGCTACTGTTGATTCTATTGTTCAGTATACTGAATATATCCCTGTGGCAATTGAAGAGGTCGATACGGAAAATGTGAGAAATGAGATTTATATGAGTATCGCTACTGGAATCAGTAATATTGATGTGACCGGTGACAAGGAAGAAACACTCGAAAAAATAATATTGATTGGCCGAAATAATGCATATACAATTATTCAAAAGGAAAAGTTGAACATCACATATGATTATTTTTATGATATGCTCATATTCCTTGGCCTTTCGATCGTATCCCTATTCTTTGCTTTCATGTTAAGGGTGGAGGATCGCAAAAAAGGATACGGGCTTGAACAACCTAATATCCAGAAATAAGAATTAGAAATAGTATGGTGAAAGGTCATTTTCAACAATTCGGAAATGGCCTTTTGCTGCCAATGAGAACTTAAATATTTATACAATGAGTGATGAAATCAGAAACTTGAAACCTGAAGCGCTCTGGGAAAACTTTTATCAGCTTACCCAGGTGCCCAGGCCATCCAAACATGAAGATGCCATCCAGGCATTCATGATGGAATTTGGAAAAAAACTAGGACTTGAAACCTACAAAGATGAAGTAGATAATATTATCATCAAAAAGCCTGCTACAGCGGGTATGGAAGGCTGTAAAGGCGTGATCCTTCAGGCCCACCTCGATATGGTTCCGCAAAAGAATAGCGGGACAGATCATAATTTTGAGACAGACCCTATCGATGCTTTCATTGATGGTGACTGGGTGAAAGCCAGGGGTACCACACTGGGTGCCGACAATGGTATCGGTGCTGCTGCCGCGATGGCCGTACTGCAGGATACTGAGATGCAACACGGACCTGTAGAAGCGCTTTTTACCTCTGATGAGGAAACAGGCATGACCGGTGCCAACGGACTGATACCGGGTCTTCTGGATGGTGACATCCTGATGAACCTCGATTCTGAGGACGAAGGCGAACTGTATATTGGATGTGCCGGTGGTGTTGATACCGTGGGTGTCTTCGATTATACTGAAGAAACTGTTTTCGATGGCGGTATTACATTTAAGATCAGTGTGATCGGCCTGAAAGGTGGTCATTCAGGATTGGATATCAACCTGAACCGTGGAAATGCAAACAAGATCATGAACGGTCTGCTGGCAGAAGCTGCAGATAAGTTTGGTCTCAGACTGGCCTCTATTAATGGTGGCAGCCTTCGCAACGCCATCCCACGTGAAGCATTTTCAGTTGTGGTAATCCCTGCTGAGAACAAAGATGATTTCCTGGGATTCGTTTCCACCTATGCAATAGCGCAGCAGGATATTTTTAAAGATGCAGACCCCGGACTGGAGATTGATGTTGAAGAAAGCGATATTGCCGCAAGCCTCATCGACGAAAAGTCAACTCGCGGGCTTTACCAGGCAGTGGAAAATTGTCCTAACGGCGTGATCGCCATGGATAAGAATATGCCTGATGTTGTTGAAACTTCAACCAACCTGGCTGTGATCAAATCAGCTGACGGAATGATCGAAATGGCAAGCCTGCAGAGGAGTGCTGTGGATGCAGATAAAGTAAAAGTGGCTAAAACCATTTACGATGTCTTTACTGAAGCCGGTGCTAAAGCAGCGAATTCAGGTGACTACCCGGGTTGGAAACCCAATGTGGATTCAGCCATCCTCAACGAAATGAAAGAGGTTTATAATAAGAATTTCGGCAAGGTTCCCGCGGTGAAGGTGATCCATGCCGGACTGGAATGTGGTATCCTTGGATCATCATATCCTCATTGGGATATGATCTCTTTCGGACCAACAATTCGTAATCCTCACTCACCCGACGAGATGGTTAACATACCAACGGTAGCTCTGTTCTGGGATTATCTTGCAGAGACGTTAAAAAATATTCCTGCAAAATAATTTGTCAATAATAAAAAAAGCGCTATTTTTGCACTCCCAAAAAAGAAGATAAAATGAAAAGAACATTTCAACCATCAAACAGGAAACGCAAGA
Organism: Bacteroidota bacterium; assembly: GCA_003648575.1. The sequence continues at coordinate 3,767 of QMPN01000190.1, read as the reverse complement.
ACAAACACGGATTCAGGAAAAGGATGTCGTCTGTTAACGGGCAGAAGGTGATCAAAGCACGCCGAGCGAAAGGCAGGAAGCGTCTAACTGTATCTGATGAAATGAGATAAACTTCCAAAACCCCGCTTATTAGCGGGGTTTTTTTATGCAAAATTATATGGAAATAAGAAACATTGCCATCATTGCCCATGTCGATCATGGAAAGACTACCCTGGTCGACAGGATACTGCACCAGGTGAAGTTGTTCAGGGACAACCAGGAGGTAGAGGACCTCATCCTCGATTCTAGTGACCTGGAAAGGGAAAGAGGGATCACCATACTCTCCAAGAATGTCTCTGTCAGATACAAAGACACTAAGATCAACATTATTGATACACCGGGTCACTCCGACTTTGGCGGTGAAGTTGAACGTGTGTTGAATATGGCAGATGGTGTGCTTCTGCTCGTAGATGCTTTCGAAGGGCCTATGCCACAAACGCGTTTTGTGCTGCAAAAAGCCCTGGAAATGGGTTTGAAACCCATTGTTGTAGTTAATAAGGTAGATAAACCAAATTGTAATCCTGAAGAGACAAATGAAGATGTTTTCGAACTCATGTTTTCACTGGATGCCACTGAAGATCAGTTGAATTTTCCGACGGTATATGGTTCCTCCAAGCAAGGGTGGATGGGTGCCGACTGGAAGGAGCCTGCTGAAGATGTGACGTATCTGCTCGATACCATCATCGAATATTTTGATCCTCCTGAAGACAATCCGGGAAGACTGCAATTGCAGATCAGCTCTCTCGATTATTCTTCATACACCGGCAGGATTGCAGTTGGCCGCATACATCGTGGCAGCATCAAAATGGGAGACCAGGTCTCCATCGTGCAAAGAAATGGCTTCGTCAATAAATCGGTTGTGAAAGAATTATACCGCTTTGAAGGACTGGGGAAAGAAAAAATAAAAACTGAAATAGGATCGGGCGAGATCGTGGCAGTTATGGGCTTGGAAAATTTCGATATCGGTGATACCATCGCTGATTTCCACGAACCGGAAGCCTTGAAACCTATCGCGGTGGATGAGCCTACCATGAGCATGCTTTTTACAATTAACAATTCTCCTTTCTTCGGGAGGGAGGGCAAATTTGTTACTTCGAGGCATGTGAGGGATAGATTATTTAAAGAAACAGAGAAAAATCTGGCACTGAGGGTAGAGGAAACAGATTCACCCGACAAACTGCTTGTTTATGGCAGGGGCATATTGCACTTGTCAATACTCGTGGAAACGATGAGAAGGGAAGGATATGAATTTCAACTTGGCCAGCCCAAGGTGGTCATCAAAGAAATCGATGGCTTCAAGCATGAACCTGTCGAACTCTTGAACGTAAATGTTTCTGAGGCCTTTTCAGGAAAAGTGATAGAGATCGTTACCAGGCGAAGGGGTGATATCCTGAATATCGAAAACAAGAATGACAGGATCAACCTGGAGTTCAAGATCTCAGCCAGGGGCCTTATCGGCCTTGCCAATCCCATCATGACGGTTACAGAAGGGGAAGCAGTGCTCTCACACCGGTTCAAAGCCTTTGAGCCTTGGAAGGGTGATATCGTGAGCAGAAGGAACGGCGCACTGATCGCCATGGAAACAGGAACATCCATTGCATACTCACTGAGTAAGGCCCAGGACAGGGGTAAGTTCCATATCGATCCAAATGAGGAGATCTATGCCGGACAGGTCATCGGTGAGAGTACCAGGTATGATGATCTTATCATCAACGTGATCAAGACCAAGAAGCTGACCAATATGCGGGCATCAGGCTCCGATGAAAAACTATCCATTGCACCGGCAGTGAAATTCTCGCTGGAGGAAGCCATGGAGTATATTGGTGAAGATGAGTACCTGGAAGTCACTCCCAAGTCTATCCGCATCAGAAAGATCTTGCTTTCTGAGCATGATCGTAAGCGCGAGCGAAACCGCAAAACGCCGGTTTTATAATATTTTAAGAAGTCCTTTCGCTATTAATTAATAATTTAGCATCACATTTTCTCCCGCAGTGCGGCACATTGAGCTATGGAATCATTTTTAAATTTTATTCTGATATTAGTCCTGATATGGCTGGGTTTTTCCCTGTTTTTCAGGTATGTATTTCCCCGTTTACTCTTGTACTGGGTGAAAAGAAAGCAAAAAAAGATGATGGAGCAGATGGGAATCAATCCCGACGATCTGAATAAAAAACCACATAAAGAAGGGGAGGTTAGCATTGATAAAACTCCCGGTAAGGATAAAAAAGGCTCTACCGAAAACCTGGGGGAATATGTTGACTTTGAAGAAATAGATTAAGTGTTGAGTGTTGAGGGTTGGGTGTTGAGTTTATTGTCCTCACGGTCCAAGCCACACAGCTCGTACTGTAAACCAAATATTTAAGCATGGAAAAGTTCGATTTCAAGAAATTAGTCCCTTACCTTGTTGCGATCCTGGCCTTTGTGCTGATCAGCCTGATTTATTTTTCTCCCATCCTGGAAGGAAAAAAGCTGAAACAAGGTGATATCGACCGCTTCAAGGGCATGTCGAAAGAAATTACTGATCATAACAGAACCTATGAGGACAATACCCTCTGGACCAACAGCATGTTCGGGGGTATGCCGGCTTATTTCATCTCGGTACAATTTGAAGGAAATCTCTTCAAGAAAGTTAACAAGGCCTTAGGGCTTGGACTTCCACATCCCGCTAACCAGGTATTTATCTACTTTCTGGGGTTTTTCATACTCTTACTGGTACTGCGTGTCAAGCCATGGCTTGCTGCCATTGGAGCGCTGGCATTTGCCTTTTCCTCCTACTTCTTCATTATCATAGAAGCCGGCCATAATTCCAAGGCATCGGCGGTGGCATATATGGCCCCGGTCGTTGCGGGGATCATACTGGCATACAGGGGGAAATATATTGCCGGTGGATTGCTTACAGCATTTTTCCTGGCTTTGGAGATTGCTGCAAACCACCTTCAGATCACCTATTATCTCTTTATGATCATCCTGGTTTACGGCATATTCGAGCTGGTTGAAACCTTTCGAAACAAGACATGGCCACATTTCTTAAAGGCCACAGGAGTACTGGCTATCGCTGCCCTGCTGGCGGTGGGTACACATGCCACCAGCCTGTTGATCTCATCCGATCACTCGCAATATACTACCAGGGGCAAGTCGGAATTGACTTCCAACGAAGAAAATAAAACAAGCGGCCTCGACCGTGATTATATTACCCAGTGGAGCTATGGTATTGGTGAGACCTGGACGCTGCTGATCCCCGATTTTATGGGAGGTGCGTCATACGGGAGTGTTGGAGAAAACTCCAATACCTACGAAATGCTGGTGAACTACCGCGTACCTAAGAACGATGCCAAGGCCATTGCCAGTCAGTTGCCTTTATATTGGGGAACACAGCCATTCACTTCAGGACCGGTTTATGTCGGTGCACTCATCTTTTTCCTTTTTATCTTCGGCCTGATCGTAGTCAGGGGTAAGTTGAAATGGTGGCTGCTAACGGTAAGCTTATTATCCATCATGCTTGCCTGGGGGCAGAATTTTATGTGGTTCACCAACCTCTTCCTGGATTTCTTCCCGGGCTATAACAAATTCAGGGCGGTAACCATGATATTGGTCATAGCGGAGTTTGCCATCCCATTGCTTGCCATCCTGGCCCTTGCCAGGGTATTTGAGAAAGAACGGGACAACAAACTATTGCTTAACGGACTGAAATATTCCATGATAGCGGTAGGAGGCATCCTGCTGATATT
>QMPN01000189.1 GCA_003648575.1 Bacteroidota bacterium | reverse complement strand
TATCTTTATGCATATACACAGCACTTACATTAACTTCATTTAAGCCATGTTCAGCAATAACCCCACATTTATCTTGAATAATTGTTAATTGTACACCACCAAATATAAGTGTATTAATCGTTCCCTTAAATTTAATCATGACTTAATGTTATTAATCTATTTCGCGCATAGGTATTTAAATCTTCAACAACTTGCACAATATCCTTTTCAGTATCAATAACCCACTCTGATTGCTCTAAGTTAATTAAAACTTTATCACCCAGTATAATACATCTGGCAATTAATCCTGAACCCAAAAAGAACATATATCCATCCCCATTCGTCAATTCTACAGTGGCAACATTTAATTGTTTGATAATTTCCAATACCAATTCTGAACAATCCATTTACACAAATTTCCTAGCATTCCAATATTCATCCATTAACAATATGTACTTACATTTCTTAGGTAATTCATCGATATCAATCAAAATAGCATCAGTTCGCCAATCACTATTCAATTTTACTTTAATGCTTTCAATACCTGTAACATCTAATCTATGTCCACATTTATCTGGTCTGTTAGGTGGACATGGAGATATTTCTTTACACTTGTCTTTCAAAAATTCAGTAACTTCAGGTGGAATACTAACACCCAAGGCGATACAATTGCTACGCAACTTAATCATTCGTTTCCACTCACTATCTATTTTTTCAAATGCATAAGGTATCATAATCCTGCCTGCTCCATTGATTCACCATACCATGTCCAATTATCAACACCACCAGCTTCCAATGCATCCAATTTTGCTAACCGATCTTGAATTTCAGCATTATCTGTTGCAATTGGATTGCTTAATTGTTCAGCCAACACATTAATTTTATTCAATTCGTGCTCTAATACATCAATTTTGTTAGAACACACTTGAGCATCAATTTTGCATTGTTCTTTGAATGTTTTGAATTCTTTGTCAACATTAGTCAATCGCTGAACCTTTTCGTTTAAACCCTTTAATGAGTTTTCACATTGGACAATAGCATGAGCTACTTGTCGATCTGTTGGATCATTAGGATACATTCGTTCAAATAATTTCAATTGCTCTTCTGTCATCAACTGCAACAGATTGTTTAAATAGTCACGTTTAGTCATAATGTGTTTCGTTAATTTGTTTTTCTAAAATTGAAAATCTGCTTGACATTCTTGTTAGATCATCTTCCAAATCCATAATCTGGCTAATGACATCAGTATATTTCTTATCAATTTCTGTTGCGTAATGTTTAATGCGCATATCAATCAAGACAATAGTCAGCCACAACAACCAGATAACCAAAGTACATAATACTAGTATCCATAAAGCCAATGGAAGTGAATCCATCCAGGTAAATAATTTAATCATGTTAGTATCCTATAAAACTAATAATTCCAACCAGTACATTCATATGTACCACCTTTGATATAGTATACCCTATTAATATCCTTGGATCAACATATTAACTACAGGACGCAGTCGTTGTTCCGTACTTGGATGGGTGTTGAAAAAATAATGACCATTGTTTTTATATTCACCAATACCAATTACTACATTACCATTATATAACCAAAACTTAGCATATTGTAATGGGTGGTGTCTTAAATCATATCGTTTATCAATATTATATGTTACTACATATCTACAAAACCTTGGACGGTTTTGCATACCTAAATAGATATAGGATCCAAACCCATTTTCTAATACTAATCGATTTAATATAACATCAATTTCATTAACTTTATCACCGTCCATATTCATTATACAGACAATGTCAGCTGATGGGTGGATACCGTTAGATCGAACAGCTAGGTTACCGGAAACACATCCAGTTAATATTACAATACACAATGCTAATTTCATACAATCGGTAATCATTTAACTATCTTCCACTTCTGACATTTGTTTGTGATATTCGGCGTTTATTCGTTGTATGGAAACACCACGACGAGCTAGACAATAATAAAAATATTCGAATAATTTACATTCAGCTACTACTTCATCAACTTGACTAATCCGTTCTTCCTTAGTTTGGTATGGTTTATATTGCAATCCCACAAAAATAAATATGGTTACAATTACAACAACTACTAAACGTGTCATTACATTTTCTCCTCGACCTGTAATACTATATTTAGATCATTTTGTATCTTAACCACCAACCAACTTCATTATCTTTTTGTATTGGGATACTTTTAAATCTGGAAATATATTAACATCATGACACAATACCAAATTGTATGTCTTCATTTTGATTTTGCGCATAACAACATCCAGGCTTTTCTTTTTGTATTCATCATCATAATCTACTGGCTTAACACACCACAAATACCATTTGATAATCGAAATAGATCTGTCATATTTACTTTGCCATTTAATGTAATCATTACGAAATCGTTTATCAACATCTGTATTGTAATCATTAACACTATTATAAACAGATGTCACTTCATCTCTTAACTTTTGCATAACCAAAGGTCTAGATTTAATCATCAAGTCATTAAACAAATCTTGTTCATCTTTAGCAAATACTACATACTTAACATCCTTGACGTGATTTTCATAACTAATGTCGTACTCCGGTTCATCATAACCAGAACAACCAATAAATGTTCGAATACGCTTAACATAATGTTTTTGACGGACTTCAACTCTCATCTCCATCCTCCAAAAGGTGGTTCACCAGTTCTAATACATTCTTCTGCTACCATAACAGCTTCTTTGTATAAATCAGGATCCATTTGTTCTTCGTTATCTCTGAACATCCTGGTCAATAATCCCTTACGCGTGACAGCATACCAACCATTAAGTGAATCATATATAGGCAATTCTGGATCTTGAATATCATTCATAATATTGTAATACTCCATACATAATTTTAAAATCTTTGTAATGTGGCTTCAATCGTCCAATCAAATCAGCATATTGGTCAGCAAAAGCCTTCACCATCACTTGCCCATTAACTGCAGTATGATCTAATGCAATAGTTGAGTCGTATTGATCTAAATAAAATCCATTACATCCCCTGATAATAAGATGTTCAACTTTATCAACATTCTTATCTACACGAACTGTATGATCCCTTACATTAGTAACAACGAGAAGACTATTATAATCATCATCAGCAAGTACACCATCCATATACAAATCCCAGGTGGTCACAATGTCAGTATCTGGTATTTTACACTCAGTCAACATAACTCCACAATCACCACAATATTGCTTTGCAATGTGTTGTTGAATAACATGACCATTTGGACATTCTTTACTGTCGTGGTCAACATCATTAATTGTCAAATCCACTCGAATAAATATTCCAATATATGTTTTTTTACTCATTGATTATCCTTTGGTTAAATTTGTTACGGCTATAACTTCAGAGTTGCTGTTGTCTGGCAAGGTCTTGTTTATAATATCATTTAAATATTCGTACAGAAAAGCATGAACAATAGTATCATTTGTTGCATTACACCTTTCAGCTTCGGGTCCATCAATTCTAATTAATTCAACTTCATTACCAAAAACACTAATAAACAGCTTTAATCGTACCACAACGTAATGTTGATCCTGATCATTTGGAATTTTAATCATTATAGCAAATTGTTGCAGTGGGTTCATGTCAAGCATTACACGATAATCATCAATAAACCGAAAATGACCATTATGTGGACACACCCGAACACAACCAAGGACACCCAAATATACTCCAAATGGCCCACACAACGTATCAATGACACGCTGCATACGCTTTGTTTGGTGTGTTACCTCAATCTTGTTGGTTTGGATCTTTTTTCCCAATTGATCTAATTTTGTTTCTTTAGTCATTTCAAATATTCCATAATATAAGCAACTTGCCCAATTGTTAAATTTGTTAATGTTAAATCTACTAGATGTTTCTCTTGTGGCTTATCAGTAATATGGCTTTCTTGATACTTGACAAAATCTGGACAATACATAAAATAACTAACAATATCATGAACAACATATGAAAACTCAGTTCTTATATTGTATATTTTAGTATCAATGTGTACATTATCAGATTCATAAACTTGCCACATATCCATATATGTTATACACGTATCAGTTTCTTTATTAAAAATAACAATACGATATACATCACACATGGCATCAAATCGCTCAACAAACTCAGTCCCCATATACTTCCACTTGAATCCAACATCAGATGTGGATGGCTCTGTCAGTATATGAAACGCAATAATCTCTACTAATTGATCAAACAATTCTTTGATGGATTTATCCATATGCACCTACCATTATTGATGTGCCCATTGGTTTACTAGGTTTTGTACTATGTGATAACCCAAGTACTATACTCAACGATAAAACCAACGCCAAAATTATTGTTCGCTCTTGTTTACTCATCTTTTACATTTCCTTACTTTTAAATTTGGAATGTGGTTCAGGTAAACTATACTCTTTACACGTCGGATGTATATAACATATAACCTCTTCAGTTACATCCTTAATAGATCTATTAGCAGCATATCCACTCTTGATAATATAATCAATATCATTATATTCAACAAATGTAAAATTTCTATGTGGCATCGTTTTCGCTACAGCTAAATATATTAGCAAATCATACAACACAAAAGATACTACTGGTATTAATCCTATTATAGCACCAATTACAAATAAACTGTATATTTGATTGCCATTATACATAATAACCACAATAACTAACAATGTAAGTCTCATAACCTTATCTCTTCATAATCACTGAAATTACAAGCCGTCTTGTCAACTCGTCCCTTACTACGATTGAAATATATCCTAATACTATGATGATACACGATTATAGCTCGGTCCTTTTCTTTATCATAATAAGCATCCCCTTTAGCAGGAGTTACTTCTAAAAACTCTAAATCATTACCAAATTCATCTGGTAATTTATGTTGTGGCTCTTCTATTCTCATTATTCAATACCTATGTGGTTATCAAACTTACTATACCCTAATTAAATCAAATGTCAACTTACATATTCCTGTAATTAATCCTGCTGTTAACAATATGACCAAATTCAGCTAGATGCCTCTTACATGAACCACACCGAGTGTCCACATTACAACGTCTTTTAATATTATACCCAAATCATAATATCCACCTAACATATGCTACCATCTCTTTATCATTACCCTTCTTGTCTTTAAAGTTAGCTACAACTACTATAGCCCTATGACCACATCCATCATCAAAATCTTCTTCATGATATCCAATAAACTTATTTGGTGATCTATGATATATTGGAATGTATGGCGCTATTACTTCATCCTTCATACTAACCCAGCAGCCAATACTTCTTGCTTATGCTCCTTACTAAAATCTCCTCCCCAATGAACATCAGATACAATCCCAAAATATGTGGCATACATATTTTATAATTTGGTACACGATTACCAAAAAATCTAGGCGCTCCCTTTACTTTAACAAATTTGTATTCTAATAAATGACAAACATAATCAAAATTATCATCCTCTATTGGAATACCAGCAAACTCAATCCCTAATCGATTATGCATATTCAACACATTGTAATAAAATTCACACGAACATATATCCTGATCATCCGATATGTCCTCAAATACCTTACTGTACAAATATACATAACCGTTTTTTAATATGTCTATCTTCTCAGCATGATCATTACTGTTATCAACCATGTCCAATATCTTATATTGATTGATTAATGCTAATCGTTCTACTTTACTTAATTTCATACTCTATCCTGCTCACCAATTAAATTAGATAATAATTTCCTCAAATATGATAACTCATTTAATATCAATGTCTTATATATCATATCAATCCTCTCTATCCTACCAGCCTCAACATCCGTTATATAATTCCACCAATCCGCATACGGAGTACCCTCACAATATATTCGTCCAGTATCCTCATATATCGGACAACCATTACAATCCCAACCATCACCTTTTGCATTAGTAGGTGTTTCTTCAGTATTATATAT
>QMPN01000188.1 GCA_003648575.1 Bacteroidota bacterium | reverse complement strand
GGGTGTGAATTTTCTGCCAGCAAAAGATATGTATAGATCGATAGAGATCCCCAGTCTTCAAAAAGTTCTCTCCCCCACTCATGCAATAATGTGCTATAGGATACCAGGCAGCTGAAATCAAAATGAGAATTGCCGGGAGGGTTTTCAATGACTGCAGTGACCTTTAAATTGATGCGGTCATTCATCTTGATCATCTGCCCGATAGGGTCTTCATTAAAGAAGTATTTTGAAGCCAGGTCGCGGGTCAAAACAATACTATGTGGTTCATCCAATACGCTTGCCGGATCACCCATAAGTATATTGTACGAGAATAGATCAAGGAATGTGCTATCGACATAATACAGCCCTTCAGTATAAAAGCTTTTTTCATCGATGGTAAAGAAAACAGCCTGATTACTGGGCATGATACGACTTCGTGAAACCACTTCAGGGTACTCTCTCACAAGCGCCTCTCCCATGGGGTTGGCTGTCACCGCAACATCAAGAAAATCACCGGAAATGTTTGCCTTAACGGCCATCCTGTAAATACGGTCATGGTCCTTAAAGAATTTATCGTAGCTCAGTTCATGCACAACATACAACATAATCATCATGCATGTTGCCAAACCTATCGCAAGCCCGAAAATATTTATCAGGGTGTAGATCTTCTGCCGCGACAGATTCCTGAATGCAGTCTTAAGATAATTTCTGAACATTAAGTAATGTATTTAGGGTTCAGGGGGCAGGATGCAAGGTGCAGGGTATGCAGGTTTTTGGCAAATAACCCAACACCCAACACTCAACACCCAAAACCGTTATTCGTATTTTATCGCATTAACCGGATTTGATGATGCGACCTTGAGAATATGGAAACTGATACTCAGCATCCCTACGGCCAGCGACAATACTCCTCCAAGGATAAAGGCATATACTCCTATCTGTATGTGGAAGGCAAAATTTTCAAGCCAGAGATCAAGCATATACCAGGCTACCGGAATGGCCAGTACAAAAGCAATGCCTATCAGTATTGCAAAATCTTTATACAGGAGGTTCACGATGCTGTTCATTGAAGCCCCGAGTATTTTCCTGATTCCTATTTCTTTTGTGCGCTGTTCGGCAATAAAGGAGGATAATCCAAGCAATCCAAGCAGTGCAATGAATATGGTAAGTATTGTAGCTATACTGAAGATGATGCCCAGGTTTTTCTCTGCCGTATACATCTCATCCCATGTTTCTTCAAGGAACCTATAGTTAAATGGCCGGTTGGCACCGAAATCATTCCATTTTCCCTCAATGAAATCGATCGTTTCCCTCATATTATCACCATTGATTTTTACACTCAGTTGGAATTTATCGAACTCTGCCGGGAATATCATTTGAGGCTGCACAAGGTTATGAAGTGATTTAAAATGGTAGTCTTCGATTACTCCTATCACTTTCATCTTTCGTCCTTCTTCACCATCAAGGCCAAAGCCCCAGTGAATGGTCTTTCCGATAGGATCATCTTCCCAGCCATAAGCTTTGACAAGTGCTTCATTTACAACTACGGCAGCTGAATCATCGGTTCCCATGCTTTCATCGAAGGGCCTCCCTTCCTTGAAATGGATATCATAAACATCAAAATAATGATAGTCAACAATGGTGATTATGCTGGATTCATCGATCCAGTTTGTGTCTTTTTCCATCCTCACCACCTGTATCCAGTTATTTGCTCCGGGTACTCCAATGGAATTTGTAACACCGAGGATATCAGGATTTTGCAATAGCTCTTCCCTGAACATTGGTGCTTTGGCCCTGAAATTAGTGTCTTGCATTTCCAGGATCATCATATGTTCCATGTCAAATCCAAGATCCTTGTTCTTTAAGTAGTTCAGCTGTTGGGATACAATAATGGCTCCAATGATCATGGCTGTTGCGATGAAAAACTGGAATACAACGAGGACCTTTCTCAATATGCCGCTTCCCCCCATCCCTGACACAGAGCCTTTAACCACGGTTACCGGCTTGAAGGATGACAGATAAAAGGCAGGATAACTTCCGGAAATGATACCTATAATGGTGGCAACAAGTATGATCCCAATAATATACACCGGGTTCATAAAAATATCTGTTGTTACGCTTTTGCCTGAAAGAGTATTAAAATCAGGCATTAATAAATAAACAAATAATACAGCGATGACCAGTGAAATGTAGCTTAACAACAAAGATTCACCCAAGAACTGTCCGATGAGCTGGCTTTTCTGCGCTCCTGCAACTTTTCTGATCCCAACCTCTCTTGCCCTTTTTGTAGAACGTGCCGTGGCCATGTTCATGTAATTAATGGCAGCAATGAGGAGGATAAAGAGGGCTATGGCAATGAATATGAATATGAAAGCTCTGTTCCCTTTCGGGAAGTCAGATGCAAGATGTTCAGAGAAATGCTGTTCAACCAATGGCGTCGACATCAGCTCAAAGCTGGCATTGATCTGGTCCCCTATCTCTTTCATATATTTCTCATAGAACCCGGGAAACTTATCATGTATGGCCTGCATTTCGCTGTTCTTATTCAGCAAGATGTATGTATATACACCGATGTTCCAGAACCTCATCGGTTCCATGCTGTTAAATTCCTCTTCACCTGCCTCGGCAGCCAGTGTTGTGCCGGATATCAACGCATCAAATTTAAGGTGTGAATTTGCCGGCACATCCTCCATAACCCCTGTAACCTTATATTGTCTTCCGGTGCCTGATTCAAGGATCATCCCCATCGGATCTTTGTCACCGAAATATTTTCCGGCAATGGAACTTGTCAATACGATCGATAATGGCTCCACGAGGCATTTATCCGGGTCTCCCAGGATCAGATTATGTGTAAAAACCTGGAAGAAGGTGGAATCAGTGAAATAAAAGTCTTCTTCATACGATTCCTTTTCATCATTGCGAAAAAGTGTATTTCCTGCTCCGAATATCCTGTTGACAGCTTCTACTTCCGGAAATTCCAGTTGCAATGCCGGCCCCATTGGTACAGGCACGATTGCAAACATCTCATTTTTGCCTGCAATTGTGAAGTTCGATTCAATGCGGTGAATCCTTGGAGCATTCTCGTGGTAGGCATCATACGACATTTCATCACTGATGTGTAAAAACAAAAAGATGAATGCCGTCAGCCCTACCGACAGCCCAAGGATATTCAGGAAGGAATAAAACTTGTTCTTTATGATATTCCTGAATGCACTTGTAATATAATTTCTGATCATGGTTGGGTGGCTTTTGGGGTTGGGGTTACTTTATGTTCTCAGCAATGATCTGTCCGTCGAAGAGCCTTACGATACGCTGTGCATATTCAGCATCACGCTGAGAGTGTGTAACTATAATTATAGTGGTTCCTTCACCATTAAGTGTTTCCAGCAGGTTCATCACTTCTTCACCATTTGCCGAATCAAGGTTTCCTGTAGGCTCATCCGCCAGGATCAGGTTAGGGTTTGCAACCACTGCACGGGCTACCGCAACACGCTGTTGTTGTCCGCCAGATAACTGCATAGGAAAATGTTTCTTGCGATGGAGTATCTGCATCTTTTCCAATACCTCTTCAACACGTTTTTTGCGTTGTGATGCCGGCATACCCAGATATATCAGTGGAAGCTCAACATTTTCCCGAACATTCAATTCATCGATAAGGTTAAAACTCTGAAATACGAATCCGATATTATTCTTTCTGAGCCTGGCACGCTGGCGTTCGTTGAGAGTAGCAACTTCCTTTTCGTTAAAGGTGTAGCTGCCTTCGCTGGGATTATCCAGGAGGCCGAGAATGTTAAGTAAGGTCGATTTCCCGCATCCGGAAGGCCCCATGATGGCTACAAATTCACCTTGCTTAACCTCGAAACTTACTTCATCCAGAGCTGTGGTTTCAATCTCATCAGTCCTGAATATCTTGCTTAATTTTTCTGTTTTAATCATTGCTGTATTATTTGGTTTATTATATATATTAAGACGATATGTGTGTTCATTAGTTACATTTATTATTCATATTTGAGAGTGTCGACCGGGTCGGTTTTGGATGTAAACCAGGCTTTTATCGTAGTAATGGTCAATGCAACGGCCATGGCAATCATGGCAGCACTCAGGAAGATCATCCAATTTAAAGAAGTGCTGTAGGCAAAATGATTGAGCCAGTCAGAAATAACCAACCATGATACCGCCCAGGCCAATACACTGGCAATACATATCAGCCAGAAGAACTCTATCGAGAGAAGCTTAACGATATGCATTGTCCCGGCACCCAATACTTTCCTGATGCCAATTTCCTTGGTCCGCTTCTCAGCCATAAATGACACCAACCCGAATATTCCCAGGCCTGCAATAATAAGGATCAGGAGAGTAAAGATCAGCGAAAGGAAACTAAGATTATCCTCATCAGCATACAGTTTTTTAAGTTCCTGTTCAAGGAAAGTGTATTCAAATGGACGTGAGGGAGCATAGTTCATCCAGACCTTGTTTACATGATTGATGACCTCTTGTTCTTTCCCTGCCTGGTATTTAATGGCTATATATTTCAGGAACCATGCTATCTCTCCGGGATTCTCTTTCATATTCAGCACAAAGGGCCCGCTTGCTTCATGCAGGGAGGTAGCATGAAAATCATTGATCACTCCCATTACTCTTTCTTCCCCGCTGAGGGACTTGAATTTTTTCCCGATTGCGGCTTCATTGCTTTCCCATCCCATATGCCTGACCATAGCCTCATTGATCAGAATGCCTTTGGCAGGATCCGACTTATTGGTTTCGCTATAATCCCTTCCGGCTACAATTTCGATATCAAAGGTTTCAACAAAATTCCACATCACCACCATGGCAGGATAAAACTGCCATTGATCTTCCGGTAAACCTTCCGGCCTGAACTCATGTGTGTTGTGAGCTGCACCAAAGATGTCATCCATGGCCGTAACATTGAAGATGTGCGAATCCTGCATCAGTTCTTTGCTAAAAGCATCGTAACTCCGTACTATAGGTGTTCGGTTTACCGGCACCACCATGATATTGTCCTTGCTGAATCCCAGCTTGGCATCTTTCAGGTAGTTCAGCTGATTAAAGATCACCATGGTGCCAATAATCAGGTTGATGGAAATGATAAACTGGATCACAACAAGAATTTTCCGTGCTAATCCGCTATCTCGTGAAAGGCCATGGGCTCCATTCAGCACATTCAACGGGTTGAAAGAGGAGAGATAAAAAGCAGGGTAGATACCGGAAAATATACCAACTATCAGCCCCAGTATCAACAATGAGATAACGTATTCCGGCTGAAGCAGGATAGCAAGTTCGAAATCTTTTCCTGTGAAAGTATTGAATGCCGGAATGGTCAATTCCACTACAATGATTGCAAGCAGTAGCGAGATATATGTGAGGATCAGCGACTCGCCCAGAAATTGGGTGATAAGCCGGTGCTTTGAAACCCCGATGGCTTTTTTGATACCTATCTCCCTGGCCCTGTTTCCGGAAGTGGCTGTTGAAAGGTTCATGAAATTGATTGCTGCAATCAACAACAGGAAGATAGCAATAGAAGACAGGATGAAGATATATGAGCTGTTGCTGTTCTGCTCAATTTCATAATCAATTCTTGACTCAAGATGTATGTCGGTCAAGGCCTGGAGGTATAAAGTCACATTATCCTTTTCAGCGTCATAGAAATACTTTTCTATAAATGCAGGGAACTTTTCTTCCAGCATTTCCGGTTTTGCACCCTTTGCTAAAACCATGTATGTCCAGCAGGGATTCCATACCCAGGTTTTCGGCAGCCTGCCTCCATATACCCCTTTCACCGATGCCATGGAACCCATGAAATCGAAAATAAAATGTGATTGTGTGGGAACGTCTGCAATGACACCGCTTACTTTCAAAGGAGCCACTTCTTCAAACTTCAGTATCATGCCCATGGGGTCTTCATCCCCAAAATACTTCCGGGCCATGGATTCCGTGATTACAACCGAGTTAATTTCATCCAGGGCGGTAGCAGGGTCACCCTGAATGAACCGATGGTTAAATATTTCGAAAAATGTGGAAT
>QMPN01000187.1 GCA_003648575.1 Bacteroidota bacterium | reverse complement strand
TCCCGGGCTTCCGGGTATTGATTTTCATTGTAATAAGTGTCAGCAGTGCCGATCGCAATCTCGTATTGTTCTGTAAGTGCAGCGATCTCAGCAAAAAATGCATCGATCTCACTGATCTTGTTCAGCGGGTATTCCTCATCGGGCTTGAAGCCTGATGCACGCGTATATTCTGCCCTGGCTTCGGTATACTGATCGTTAGAGAAAAAGCTGTCAGCGGCACTTATTGCCTCTGAATAACTGACCTCTATGCCTTGCAGTCTTGCCTGTTCGGAAAGTATGGCATCGATCTCAGCAATCCTTTCTGCCGGGTATGTTTCTCCGGGTTTTAATACTGCGGCTTTTTCATATTCTGTTCCGGCCTGTGTGTATGCTGCATCATCGAAGAGCCCGTCGGCTGAGGCAATGGCAGCGGCATAGTCTTCATCAAGGATGCGCTGCTGTTCAATCAGTTCAAGTATGCCGTCAATCTCTGCAATTTTCTCTGAGGGGTAGTTTTCTCCCGGTTTTAGGCTGAGGGCGAGGCCGTATTTTTCTTTTGCATTGAGATATTCCTTCTGTGCCAGCAATGCATCGGCATCAGAAATGGCCTGTGCATATTGAGTAGCAATCTGGGCCAGCCTTTCAGCTTCTGCAGCGTCTGCCATTAAAATAGCATCGATCTCAGCGATCTTCTCGTCAGGGTATGTTTCTTCTGCTTTAATGCCTTTAGCTTCCTGGTAGGTACTTTTAGCTTCTGTGTAGTTAGCTGCGAGGAACAGCGCATCAGCTTTTCCAATAGCTGCCTGGTAGCTGGCATCGATCTCTGCCAGCCGTGCCTGTTCCGCCAGGATGGCATTGATCTCAACTATTTTTTCGGCGGGATATATTTCATCGGTCTTAATGCCTGCAGCCCGCTCGTATTCAGACTTTGCCGTTAAATAATCTTTTTGCTCCATGGCCAGGTCTGCAGCATCAATGGCCTGCTTGTAGCTGTTGTCGATGCCCAGCAACCTTGCCTGTTCAGAAAGTATAGCATCAATTTCAACGATCTTTTCACCGGGGTAAGCCTCAGCGGGCTTGAATGTGAGTGCCAGCTCAAAGGCTGCGCGGGCTTCAGGGTAGTTTTGTCCGGATAGCTGGGTTTCAGCATTTGCAATAGCCTCGTTATAATTTGCTTCAAGTTGCAAAAGCTTTTGTTGGTCTCCCAGCAACTGGTCGATCTCCTCTATTTTTTCACGGGGATATGACTCTTCCCGGAAGATGTCAGCAGCTTTCCTGTATTCCAGTAGTGCTGCAGCATATTGCTTGTCTGTGAAAAGCTGATCTGCAGTTTTCAGAGTCAGCGTGTATGTATCCTGATCTGCTTTAAGCTTCGCCAGCATGTTATTGATCTCAGTGATCTTGTCTTTGGGGTACTGTTCTGCAGGGATAAGGTCGGTAGCTTCCACATAGTCTACCTTGGCATCTTCCCATTCCCTCTTGCCAAAATGCTCATCCCCGCGTGCAATAGCTGCAAGATAAGCCTCCCGTGTTGCCATTTCCCGCCCCAGGATGTCATCTATCATTTTGATCTGGTCCTCCGGATAGCTGCGATGGCTGAGGATCTCCTGAGCCCTGAGGTATTGTATGCGGGACTCGGCATAATCACCAACATTGAAAAGCTTGTCTGCTCCCAGTATCACACTTTCATATTGCTGCAGCTTGTTTTGTATATCTGCCAGTGCAAGGTCGATCTCGTCGATCCTTACCTTTGGGTATTGCTCGAATGGGTTTATGTCGGCGGCTTTCCTGTACTCATCTCTGGCGACCTGATATTCTTTGTTTGCAAAGAGTTTATCCGCCAGGGTAATGGTGTTGGCATATGCTTCCTCCTGTGCCTTTTTGAGGGCCATGATCTCACTGATACTTCCCAGCCGTTGTCTGGCATGGTCACCGTCAGGCCAAAAGCGCAAAGCATCGGAATATGCAAGCATGGCAGATTCGTAATTCTCCTGATTATATAGTTCATCGGCCAGGGCCAGGGCCTCCTCGTATGCGGCTTTGTCTTTTTCTGTCTTTTCGGACAGTGCTACGTTGATCTTGATAATGATCTCTTTGGGATAGCTCTCATCAGGCAATATCTCCAGGCCCTTTTCATACCTGATCTTTGCCTCGGCAAATTGCTGGTTGATGTACAGGTTATCACCTTCCGAGACAAAATTATTATAAGCCTCATATTTTCTCAGGAATTCGTTCAGCTCACGGATCTTTACCTGTGGCAATGCCTCTTCAGGTTTAAGCTCGGTAGCCAGCTGGTACGAACTCAGCTCCTTTTCATAATCTTTACGGGCATGGTACATCTCTGCTTCGCTGATAGCCTTTTCATATCCTGATTGCTGGGCTGCGACACCGGCGAGTTTTGCATCTGCGGCGCTTATCTTATCTTTCGTATCCTGCCTGCCGGGATAGATTGCAGACGCTTCTTCATATTTATTGATTGCCTCAGCATAATCTTCCGCAGCAAATAAATCATCCCCCTCCCTGACCAGGTCCGAATAAGTAGCTTCATTCTCTGTTTCCCCTGCCTGTAAATTTCTTATCAGGATTATCTGCCTGCCGGGATATTCCTCCGAAGGCATCATCTTCCCGGCTTCCTCGTAAGCCAGGATGGCATTATCCCAGGATCCTTCCTGGTATAGCCGGTCGGCGTATTCAACCTTCTCATGGTAAACCGCCATCGCCTGCATCTGAATACGTAACAGGCTGATCGATTCTCTTAGCCTGTCCTTAGGGTATTGCTCATCCTGTTTAAGTTGTGAGGCTACCTGGTATGAGGCCTTTGCATTCAGGTAATCGCCCTGCTCAAAGTATTTATCGGCTGATTCTATGGTTTGCCGGTATTGTTCATCAACAGCCTGGGTGTGTGCAGGGCTGAACGAAAAAAGCAAGGCTGTAAGCAGCAGTAGTTTTATGAGGGTGTAAATCTTTTTATGCATTCTTTAAAATGATCCAGGTATACTTATCTTTTCCAACACTTTAAAACGCCTGATTAGAAATTATATTGCAGCTTTCGGGCCATTTAAAGATTGTTGATAATACCGTCTTTTATGCGTAGCTGGCGGTCGGCCATTTCTGCAAGTTCACGGTTATGTGTGACAATGACAAAAGTTTGTTTAAACTCATCACGCAGACTGAAAAACAGTTCATGGAGCTCAATAGAACTGCCTGAGTCAAGGTTGCCGGAAGGTTCATCGGCAAGTATCACTGCCGGCTTGTTAACCAGGGCCCTGGCCACCGCCACACGCTGCTGCTCTCCACCCGACAAAGCAGATGGCTTGTGTTCCATCCTGTCTGCCAAACCAAGGAATTCCAACAGTTGCCGGGCCTTTTCGAAAGCTGTCTTCTTAGAGTCCCCTGCAATATAAGCCGGTATGCAAACATTTTCAAGAGCTGTGAATTCAGGCAACAGATGATGAAACTGAAAAACAAAGCCTATCTCCCGGTTCCGGAAGGCCGATAGTTTTTTTTCCTGCATGGAAGCAATTTCCTGATCGTTAATGCTGACACTACCCCGGTCTGCCTTGTCGAGAGTGCCGAGTATATGCAATAATGTCGATTTTCCGGCCCCTGATGCCCCTACAACGGATACGATCTCACCTTTCTGTATCTCCAGCGAGATACCTTTCAGGACCTCAAGTGTACCATATGCCTTGTGGATATTTTCAGCGCGTATCATCCGTAACGGTTTTGAGGTGCAAAGATAATCAGAAAAACACTATTTTTGTCCATTATTCAAATTTCAACCTATGAATTTACACGAATATCAGGGAAAGTCTATTTTAAAAAAGTATGGTGTTGCCGTACCTCTTGGTTTTATCGCAGAATCGCCGGAGCAGGCTCGCGAGTTGGCTAAAAAGATACTGGATGAGACTGGCATGGATAAATTTGCTGTTAAGGCTCAGATACATGCAGGCGGACGCGGAAAAGGTGGTGGAGTGAAAATAGCCAAATCCCTTGACGAGGTGCAGCTATTTGCTGATCAGATACTGGGAATGCAGCTGGTCACACCACAAACAGGCCCGGAGGGTAAAAATGTGCGTAAGGTGCTGATAGAACAGAATATATACTATCCCGGCGAATCGGAACCCCAGGAATTCTATATGAGTATTCTGCTCAACAGGGACCTTGGAAGGAATATGATCATGTATTCCCCCCGTGGTGGAATGAACATTGAGCAGGTTGCTGAGGAGACTCCCGACGAGATCTTTACGGAAGTGATCGACCCCAGGGTTGGATTGCAGGGTTTTCAATGCCGCAAGGTTGCTTTTAACCTCGGACTCTCGGGAGATGCTATGAAAAATATGGTGAAGTTTGTCAGTGTCCTGTATAAAGCATATGCCGGTAGCGATGCCTCTCTTTTTGAGATCAACCCGGTGATGAAAACTTCCGATAACAGGATCTTCGCTGCTGATGCCAAGGTGACGATAGATAACAATGCCCTTTACCGCCATCCTGATATTGAAGAAATGCGCGATATTTTCGAGGAAGACCCTATTGAGGTAGAAGCAAGCCAGTACGACCTGAGCTATGTGAAACTCGATGGCAATGTTGGCTGTATGGTCAATGGTGCCGGCCTTGCAATGGCTACAATGGATATCATCAAGCTTTCCGGAGCAAACCCGGCCAACTTCCTGGATGTTGGAGGTACTGCAAGTGCAAAAAGGGTTGAGGAAGCCTTCAGGATCATCCTTAAAGACCCTAACGTGGAAGCTATCCTTGTGAATATTTTTGGCGGGATCGTGCGTTGTGACAGGGTAGCGCAGGGTGTTGTAGATGCCTATAATAACATCGGGGAGATAAAGGTTCCGATAATTGTCAGGCTGCAGGGAACAAATGCGGAAGAGGGTAAGGAACTCATTGACAACTCCGGCTTGAAAGTGCATTCGGCCATCCAGCTTGAAGATGCGGCACAACTGGTAACCGAAGTGCTCGGAGAATAAAATAATAATGTAGTATTATCAGGGGCTGCAATTTTTATTGCAGCCTTTTTTTTGCTTTCCGTTGCTTCCGGCATCAAGTTTCGTTATCTTAGGGGAAAATGATGTATGATGTCGGCCTTTATACACAAAAAGCTATCAGGTATAGCCTTGCTGGTTTTGATCTTCATTGCCGGGTGTTCATATTCACAGGATAAGATGCAAGAAAACTACCTGCATATGAGGATGGAAATGGTCAGGAAGCAGATAGAAGCCCGCGGTATCCGGGATAAGAAAGTGCTGGATGCCATGAAAAGGGTTGAACGGCACCACTTTGTTCCTGATGGTTATGAGGGTTGGCCCGAGCACGCACCTTTCGACGCCATCATTGTAACCTGCGCCCCGACACACATTCCGCCGGCATTGGAATATCAATTATCTGAGGGGGGACGTATGATTATTCCAACGGGTAATGAATACAATCAGGAACTTATACTTTTAATAAAGGAGAATGGGGAGTTGAATCAGAAGGATGTGATCCCTGTAAGGTTTGTGCCGATGATCCGGGAAAACGGAAAGCCTTATTAATTTATATTATCAGCTTTGCTGACTTAATACTTCATCGTAGATCTTCATGATCTCATCACGGAACTCAGGCGGGGCTTCAATAAATCCCCATCCCTGCTGAAATGCCCACAAACCATCATAGGCAGAGTCATGATAAGTCCTCAGGATATGAGGAATATCCCTTTCCTTCAGGATTGATTCTATAAGCCTGCCGGTAAATTCATTCTCGATGTCGACGATCCTTTCAAGGTCTTCCATTCTTTAAAGTTTTGAGCCCTTCGACTTCGCTCAGGACAGGTTGTTGGGTGTTGAGTGTTGAGTTAGTTTTAAGTTATTCACTTCAATTAGGCACTAGCCACTAGGAACTAGGCACTTAAAAGGGCACCGTGTCGTCATCAAGATCATTCATCTTCGATGGCACCGTAAATGAATCGCCACCATCTGCACTGAGTTGCTGGTCAAGGCTTCCGATCGTATCAAGGTCTGCAAATTTTGCAAAGTCTTTAATAAAGCGGAGTTGAATTTC
>QMPN01000186.1 GCA_003648575.1 Bacteroidota bacterium | reverse complement strand
TCCAGCGGAGCTGATGTTCACCCTGGTCATAGCTTTGGTTTGCGATGCTACCTGCTTTCGTGCCTCTGTTATCATACACCTCAATGATCACATCACGTCGTAAATCAAGAGTAAATTCTATAGTGGTTTCGTGAGTGAAGGGGTTGGGGTGAACTGACATGAATTGTTCATCAAGGTCAGTTTCACTCACAGAACCCGCGCACTGTATCACTTTTGATGCCCAGATCTGCCAATGCTCATTCCGAAAAGATTCCCAGACCAGGTAATCATACTGGCAATAATTTGTTGGTTCACCAATGAAGAAGTGCGGGTTCCTGTTCATGGTTCCAGACTGGGAAAAGTTCAGAAAATTGCTAACTCCAGCCCACTCGGTCATAAAAATTTCATCAAGGTCGTTTTCAGGAAAAGGTGTTGCTATCCAGGACTCCCCCCACCATGACTTGACACCAATAATAAGACCCAGAGCAGCCGGATAAAAAGGGGTTTCTTTGAAGATATCATAGGTATATGTTTCCCCCCCAAAAAGATCCAATGTCATAATTCTCCACGTCGTGTCTTTATAAGCGCTCCAGACGAGATTGCCATAGTGAAGTGAAAAATCAAGATTTCGGCAATCAGCACTATCATACATCACCTGCGGGGCACCCCAATTGCCAGAGTTATTGCATGATGAATGATATATATGAAATTCTCCATCCTCTTCTTTGAGATACGATACATAATTATCCAAAGCAACAGGACTACTGCAGAAAGATGAATCAATCAAATCTTCATCGTCGAAGTAAATATACCATCCATCCCTCATCAGGTTTCTGGCGAACAGGCTATCATTCCTGATATATAAGGCAGCATCCCTGAAATATCCACCACCATCCCAATAATCAATTTGACCAACTGTTAATTGATAATCGTCAAATGGAGTTGTAACAAGGGGTTCAGCCGGCAAAAAGCTGCCATCAGTCATATATGCCTTAAAGTAAATATCAATATTCCCATTTTCATTTGTTTCGTATATCAAAAAGAAAACAGAATCACAGTTTGGATAATAGTTTGCGTTCATAATTTGTGGGTTCCTATACAGAACACCGTTCGCCGATAGTACCTCCTGGGGGGGATCAGCATCCAGGATGTTATCCATAAAGATTGATGTGGACACTGAATCGATTTGTTTTTCCCAGACCATGTACAGACCAGTATTGTAAATCAAATACATTGAAGGGTTAGAATTGTCGGATAATGAATCCGTCAATGGGAATGGATCACCCCACTCGTAATAACCTTGTGAATACCCATTCAGCCCTAAAATAAATACCAGCATAAGGGAGATCAACCCTGTTTTTACCATTTTCATGGCTAGATATCTTTACTTTAAACTCTAAATTTCGAACTCACTTCCATGTTCCTCTGTTCTTTATTCAATATGGCGCCCCTACAGGGCGCAAACAAATATTTTAAATTCATTATCTAACGACATTTGGCTCCTACGGAGCCGGGCCTGAAATGAATCCCCCAATGCCCAAAGCCCAATGCCCAAAGCCCAATGCCTAACGCCCATACTACTGTATCCCTTTAAAGATATCCTGGAAGAATTTCCCAAGTAGCGGTACCGGCTTCATCTCGCCCTGGGCGGCAGAGATGAGGCCCATGATCCATATCACGAAGAGAAAGATGGCGGCCAGCCAGCCAATGAGGGGAATCCAGAATACTACCCAGCCAACAACGCCAATGATGTTGATCCCAAGAGACTGGCGGATATGGAAAATTCCGAGTTCGGATTTATCATTTTGATGAAGTACAAAAGCGATGATCCAGCCAACCAGAGTAAGATAGCTGATAACGGCAATTAATTGTGCATTTGAAGATGCGGGTTGCTGCTGTTGTTCCATGATGCTGTTTTTGGTTTTGATTTATACGAAGATAACAAATACGTACCCTAAATTCCAAGTTCCGGGCTCTAAAATTCCAAACCGAACAGTCAAAATCTAAGAGACAAACAGCTTAAGCCTCCATCCAGTTTCTTGAATTCCGACATATCCAATTCAGTAGTTTCATATCCGGCATTGCGAATGTTTTCAAGAGTAGCAGGAAACCCCATGGGTACCAGCACCCTGTCGTTGATCCAGAGTGAATTGGCGGCATAGCTTTCTTCATCAGGCACCCTGATCAGATCATATTTCTTAAATGCGCGGTGATTCTTCAGACTATCAGCAGCAAGCATATGTTTGTTTTCCAGGTACGACACCCCTGACTTCAGGTGAAGCATCCCGGATATTTCAATAATTTTGCCTGTCAGGCCATGCCTTTCCAGGATGCCGATAAGCTGCTCTGCGCCTTTGGTATTGGTCCTTTCAGACAGGCCAATGAAAAAATGTTTTCCAGCCATCATAACATCACCGGCTTCAAGGGTCCCGGGCGGCATGATGGTCTCCACATGTTCATAGTACTCCTGGATCACTGTATGCATGTCCGCTGTTTCTCCCTGCCGGGATGGAGCACCGGGATTGGTAAGCACTGCAAGTCCAGATGCCAGGAGGGCAGTGTCTTCTACAAAGGTGCTGTCAGGGAAATTTTCATCAGCCGGTAATATCCTGACATCCAGGCCACATTTTTGCAGAGCTTCTACATATTTCCCGTGCTGCCTCAAGGCCAGAGCGTGGTCAGGCTTTCCCAGCTCAGAAGAACTCAAGCCTTCTGGCATACTTTTGCCGGGTAATCGAACAATCGCATTCGTAAAACGCATGATGTAAATTTAAAATTAAAATTAACTCAACCCTCAACCCTCAACAGTCAACACTGCAAGTGCCTTGCTTTCAGGGCTTAATTGTCGTATAATTTTCGCATGGATCAAAACTGATACTTACCCCCAAATATTTAAGAGAATTTTGCAGCGGAAGAATTACTTTTCCCCTTTTACATAATACATGTCTATAGCTCCCTTGTTCTTGGCTTCTACCTTTCCACGGTGGACACATTCGAATTTGTTCTGTATCAGCTTATAGGTTGTACCGGAAATATTTACTTTACCTACTTCTCCGCTTGATTCCATCCTGGAGGCGATATTCACTGTATCTCCCCAGATATCATATTGAAATTTCTTTATACCAACTATGCCAGCTACCACGGGGCCGGTATGTACTCCGATCCTGACCTCGAAAAATGGCTGATTCTTAGCTTGCCTGCTCTTTTTTAGCCCGGACATAAAGTCACGGATCTCCAGAGCGGCTTTTACAATATCCTGTGGATTGGATTTATTGGGTACGGGCAGGCCACCGGCACACATATAGGCGTCGCCGATGGTTTTGATCTTCTCAATGTCGTACGTGGAAATGATATTATCGAAGGCCTTGAAGCAATGGTCGATCTCTGCCACAAGCTCCTCCGGGCTTAAGACCTCAGCCATTTGAGTGAAGCCTTTAAAATCGGTAAAAAGCACACTGACCATATCAAAGCTCCTGGCTTTTGAATTTCCTTTTTCTTTTAATTCTTCGGCCGTCTCTTCGGGGAGTATGTTCAGGAGGAGCTTGTCCGATTTTTCTTTCTCATCCTGAATGATCACATTCTTTTTAGCCAGGGTATTCCTTGTCTTTCTAACATAGCGGTATCGGTGCCACAGGAGAATGGCGATCAGCAGTATCATCCCACCTACACCTGCAATGGAATTCCGGATGATCTTTTGCCTTCTGATCACCAGGTCTTGTATCTCGGCATCTTTGGTGAGGAGGTCTATTTCTGTCTTCACCCGCGCATCCTCAAATTCTTTGACCTTGTCCAGGGCTTTATTCTTTTCGGTATCGAGCAGGCTCACACGCTCTTCATTGAACTTCTCATTATAGACATAGGCTTCTTCATATTCCCCCAGTATGGCATATATATCAGCCAGCCCGCTATATACTTCGAGGAGATTCTGCCTGGCACCCATGCTGTCTGCCATTATTTCGGCAATGGAGTAATTTTTCAGGGCCTCGGTATATTCCTGGCGGTCTTTATGTATTTCGGCTATGGTCAGAAAATACATCAGCTTCCCGATCTCGTCATTGGTTTCATTGGCGATCATATATGACTGTTCGGCAAGGGCAAAGGCCAGATCATATTTACCCATATTCCTGTGTGTGATGGCCATATTTGAAAGGGTGGTCGACATGTCAACCTTATTGTTCAGGTCTTTCTGTATCATATAGGCCTTGGTATAGTATTCAAGGGCACTTTCATGTTCATCAAGCTCAGAATACACAGTACCAATATTGCCATAGTTTTTTGCCAGGCTCTTATGTTCTTTAAACTTTTCGTTAAGCAGTATCGCTTTTTGATAATAGGCGATGGCTTGATCATTCATACCCATTTCTGAATAACGTGATCCAAGGCTGTTGTATACCTTGGCCATGCTGGCCGAATCATTGATCTCTTCAAATGCCCCGAGGGCTTTCATGCAATATTCCAGGGAAAGCTCAAGTTGCCCCATAATAGAATAAACAATGCTATAATTGTTGTAAATATTACCCTGGTCAGCCTTCAGCCCCAATTTCTTAGCCATAAACAGGGCAGAATCATACATAATGATGGCCGAATCATATTTTCCGATCAGGTCGTAGCTGATCCCCTGATACATGATCATCCTGGGAACCAGTTTATGATAGGAAGCCTGTATTGCAATGTCGAGAATCTGCCTGGCATCTTGCATCGATTGTTCAGGGTCATTGTATAGTTCATCGTTGATGCACTGGCATAATTCAAAGAAAGTATTGGTGTCAAGCTTCCCCATTTCAAGTTCTTTGAAAAGGCTGTCGCGGTATTCCTTGTCCTGGCTTAATACCGAACAAAGCATGCCGAAAATCAGCATGACAGTGAGTAATATAGACACTTTATACTTCATGTTTTCTATGGATAGTAAGTCTTTATTATGATGTAATTCTTATAAAGATACAACACAAGCCACTGAATTGTTTATACATATATTATATCACACGGTTTCGGTATGATGAACAAAAACTGAAAGCCTTCGTTAAATAAACAACATTAATGCAGCATGTTGAGTACTTGCTTTCGTATGCTGTATGTGTTATTTTTGATAAAATTTACTAAACCCAAAAACCTCATGAAAACCTATTTTAAAGGATTCACTTTACTTTTTGTCATATCCATGCTGGCATTCAATACCTATGGACAATCATATGATTGCAAAGGGGAGAACGCCCAGTACCGGAATGCTAAAAACATATGGATAACGGATTCTGTTGATTATCCGTTCAGCAACGGAGATATTGGTGATTTCAGTGGCCTGTTTTACTTTCCTGTTGATTGTAAATATGTATTTACTGGCACATTATCAAGTTCGGGTGCTTTGAAGGTTATCAATGTAGAAACAAGTAAGGGCGGCACAGTTCAGATGTATGATTATGGTACACTCAGTGTAAATGTAAAAGGGGAAACCTACCATTTAACTGTTTATAAGAATATTAATTTGCCGGAGTTTAAGAATAATTCTAAAGCTATTTTTATTCCTATCAAAGACAAGAGTTCTGGACCCAAACCCAAGAAAACATTTGCAAACGGTCGCTATGTGATCATCGAGCCTCCGTCCTCCGGTGACCAGGTAGTGCTCGATTTAAATATGGCTACAAATCCCTTCGAGAATTATAACAGCAATTTTTCAAGCCTTATCGTTCCGGCATCCAACATGCTTCTGGCTCCTATACTGGCCGGGGAGCGGAAGTATGAAGATAGATAAATCTCGCGTCCCCCGCACCGTTTATCTTATCAACAACAAGAACCCATAGGTATTGGAGTTTCCATCACCGAGATCGGTACCATCCCATACGCGCCCGTCTTTGAACTTGGCGGATATGCTCCACATGTAGTTTCCTGTGGGCATCTGTTCACCGCCTGTTGTTCCGTCCCAGCCTTCTGCGGGTGATCCGTTCTCGTCGAGTTTGCTTGATGAGAACACCACGTTTCCACGCTCGTTGATCACCACCACCTGGTACTGATCAAGGTTCATCCCTACGGGCTTCCATATGCGCAGTGCCTGGTCGTTATCCTGCGGAGTAAACCCTGTGGGCACGTACAGT
>QMPN01000185.1 GCA_003648575.1 Bacteroidota bacterium | reverse complement strand
GTCCAATCTTATCCTTGTCGATTATCTTCAAACTCCGCAGATAAAATCAATTGAACTGGAAGAAGATGAAATGAATATCTATCCGAACCCGGTTCAGGACAGGCTGAATATTGCTATTCCCGGAGCGGAAGAGATCCAGGTATATATCTATTCTATTACCGGACAGTTGATGTATGAAGGAAGGGAAGTGTATGTGCAGGAAAGCATCAATGTAAGTCATCTTGAAAAAGGACTTTATATCGTGAAAGTAATCAGCGACGGTAAAATATATACCAGCAAGCTTATAAAACAATAAGATAATTTTGATATTGATTTTAAAGCCTCTGTCTTCGGATGGAGGCTTTTTTTCTTATCTTGGCATATGTATATGAAGGTTTCATTCTTTATTGTCATCATATTGATTCTATCGGCATTGGCCTCTTTCTGTCAGAAGGGAAAAATGAAAACGCTGTCTGGAACTGTTGTCGACCACAAAACCTCACTGGGAATCGATAGCGTTTTAATTACCACCAGAACTGCTGAATATTCTTCAATGACGGATAAAGATGGAAACTTTACATTTACAGTACCCCGTAAGTATGTTAGATTTAAATTCAAACATATAGACTATAAAACTAAAGAGGACAAGGTGTTTTCAGCAAATAGCTACCTGGTTATCAGGCTGGGTAAGTTAAAACGCTTTGGACCGGCGACACAAAAGTTTGCCATCGCCTGGTTGCCATTTAAATTGTTATGGGGTGCCCTTGGTATGAAAGTAGAAGGATTTGTAAATGAGAATATTTCTCTTGGAACATACTTTGATTGGTATATAAGTGGATTTCAGTATTTTGGAGGAGAAAAATACACCGGGTTTAAGGCCTCACCTTTCTTCAGATACTACATGAAGAGAGATGTTAAACGAGGTGTTTATGCTCAGGTAACCGGAATCATTGGCTATTTTGACTTTCACCCTCTGAATTATAGCAGTGGTGACAGGTATCCATATGAATATTCAACAACATATATGTTCTGGATGGGAGGTGGAGGACTGGCCTTTGGAGCCTACTTTGTGCTTAGTGATACTAAGCTTAAGCACATGTATTTTGATTTGAATGCGGGACTTCAGATATTCACTGCACCGTGGCCAATGACGGCATATAACAGTAATGGAATGCGGTTTGAACATTATCCTCAATGGTGGTATTTTGGCGGTCCGGGTAGCATCATAGAAATAAAACTGGCTATTGGAGGGATGTTCTGATATTGAAGATTAGGGTCAAAAGTGTTTCATCATACATTCGCTCAGAATTTTTATACGACAACTGAAATTTATGTGAGTATGGGCATTACGGCATTTCAAAAGACAGGCTTTGCCTGATATCTTCCGATGATGCCCCCACGAGGAACTGATACACTCCTTTGGGAAGGAAATATTTTGAGTTCTCTACATCCCATCTTTGCATATTTTCCTTTTCAATGTACAAACCCAGTTCTTGGACCTCACCGGGTGCCAGGTTGATCCACTCAAAACGGACAAGGGTCTTCTTAGGAGCACCAGGCCCAGAATCCGAGTGTTGGTAGTATACCTGTATCACCTCCTGGCCATATAAATTACTGATGTTTTTAATCGAAATGTTCAGAAACAGATACTCATCATTATAATCTTTAATGCTAGCATCACCATACTCAAACTCGCTATAGGACAGTCCGTATCCAAATGGGAATAATGTTTCACCTTCAAAAAAGCGATACGTGCGGCCCTGCATGCTGTAATCCTCGAAAGGAGGGAGGTCGTCGGTGCTTTTGTAGAAGGTGACCGGAAGCCGCCCGGATGGATTCTCGTCTCCGAAAATAATATCGGCTACAGCATTGCCACCCTCTTCTCCAGGATACCATGCGAACAGCAATGCATCGGCCATCTCTGCTACTTCGGGCATGGCAATGGCACTGCCACCGGTCACAACCACAATCAGCTTTTTATCCCCAATTCGTTCTCTCAGTTTTCGAATATATTCCACCTGGTTTTCCGGCAACTCAATGCTGGTCCGGTCGCCACCTGCCAGGTTAAGCATGGCATCGCCATTTTCTCCCTCCAGAAGCCTGTTAATACCCACTACAGCAATGACCACATCCGAAAAAGATGCTTGCCATAAGCCATTAAAAATACTGTCGTTATTAAGAAGGACTCCTACAGTATAGTCAACGGCAATAGCCAGCCCGACATGACCAACAATGCCTTCAAGGATGGTCACCATCTCTCCCGAGTATCCATTGTAATTTCCTACCAGGGCAGAAAGGTCGGCGGCCATGGGGCCGGTCACAAAAATACTATTGATGCTATCCCTGTTCAAAGGCAGTATCCCATCATTCTTGAGCAGTACAATGGATTTGACAGCTGCTTCACGGGCCAGGCTACGGTGTGCTTCACAGTTCACGATATCTGTGGATATTGCGGCATATGGATTCAGGCTGTCGGGATCGAATAATCCCAATTTAAAGCGGGTAGTAAGCAATGGCCTGAGAATTTCGTCTACTTCTTCTTCAGATATCATTCCTCTTTCAACAGCTTCCGGCAGGTATTTGTAAATGTAGCCGCAATTCAGGTTCACACCAGCCTGTGCTGCCATTGCTGCTGCCTCGGTCCTGGTGTCAACCACACTATGACGTGCCCAGATATCATCCAGTGCCCAGCAGTCGGATACGATATGACCATCAAAGCCATATTCATCCCGCAGGATATCCTGTAAAAGGTATGAGCTTCCGCAGCAGGGCTCATCAAAGGTTCTGTTGTAGGCACACATAACGGCTTCAACATCGGCTTTAATCAGTTCCCGAAAAGCAGGAAGATATGTTTCCCTGAAATCGACTTCGTCGGGGACAGCATTGAAATGATGCCGGGATGCTTCCGGTCCGCTATGTACTACATAATGCTTGGCACAGGCTGCCACCTTAAGATATGTGTGATGGTCGCCCTGCAAGCCTCTGACAAAAGCCTGTCCCATTACGCTTGTCAGGAATGGGTCTTCCCCATAAGTTTCCTGACCGCGGCCCCAGCGGGGATCCCTGAAAATGTTTACGTTTGGAGACCAGAATGAAAGGCCCATATTCTGTGCCCGGTATCCTTTTTCTACCGCTGCATGGTGTTTAGCCCTGGCTTCATCAGAAATAACATCTGCTATGCGATAGATAAGCTCTGGATTAAAGGTAGCCGCTAAAGCTATTGCCTGCGGGAAGACGGTAGCCTCACCTGCCCTTCCCACTCCATGCAGGGCCTCACTCCACCAGTTGTATTCCGGGATTCCCAGCCTTTCAATGGCCGGGCTATTATAGAGCATTAACTGCGACTTTTCTTCCAGGCTTAGTTTGTTGATCAGATCATCCACACGCTGATCAACAGCAATAGAAGGATCTTTAAACGGGTAGATATAATTCTGGGAATAAATGTTAAAGCAAAAAAACAGGAGTGCTATTGCGAATAATTGCTTCATAGTGCAGCGTATATTTTTGAGTCATTTCTACCGTCAGGGAGAAATCATTTTCGGGCAAATCATTTACAGATTTCTCGTGTCCACTCGAAATGACTGTTAAAGTTAATCTATTAGATAAGTTTCACCATCCAGGCGAATTTCGAGCAGCATTTCACCCTCATTATCTTTGAAATTGGAGGATATTTCAATGCTTTGTGTCCCCGGACGGATGATCAAAATACTCCTGTCGAGGCTGATCGACTTCAGCAATTGCCATTGGGGTGAATATACGCTGGCATATTCACCATCGAATTTGAGGTGTTCTCCTTCGTTCAGTTTCACAGGAATCGTGATCAGCCTGTTTCCGCTTATCTCCATTTGCGGATTTATGACAATACCTTTTTTAGCAGTCAGGATAAAACTAAGAAGCTGTTCTGCCCCTGGATTTTGAAATTCCATAGAATTCGTAACAGGTTCTCCGGGCTGTTTTTGCCGGTATTCATGGGACAGCCTGTAGGTGTGTATCCTTTTTAGCTGGTAAGCATCATCGTCACTTTTTGTGAGTTGAAATTCGTTGGCTACATCCTCCATGATGGCCTTCTGCTCCGCTGAGAAAATATCATTCATGCGTGCGTTTTCCCACATAGCAATAGCCTTCAGTATCTCATTTGTAAATCCGTTCTTTTCAAGGGCATCATATGAAGTTACAAAAGCATATCCCGCATTGAAAGCAGCAGATCGTGCCAGCAGCCATTCTATATCTTCCAGGCTTGTTTCAGGCTTCATAAGGAACCACCCCAGCATATTGGGGATATAATTTCTATCGAAGTATTTCTGGTTTTTCAGACGGTACTCAGTCTGGCTTTCACGGAAACCGGCATACCAGGGCTCTCCCCAGTTCATACGCGTAAAGATGTGCCAGAAATAATGTGATGTACGGCTGGCATCGGCGATATAATGTGCCTTGATGTCATCATCAAGGGCGTTAAACCATGATGTAGTGAAAAGTATTTCCCCGTAATTTCCAAGTCCCGTAGACCGGCACCCTTCCAGCCCGTCGAAGGAGATCTGGCGCACCCCTGTTTCGTTATAGAGTTGAGCAATGTTCTCAGCGATCTCGAGGGTCAGCTCAGGGTTGGAAAGGAATACCTTATATGCATGGTCGGCTAATTTAAAAACCGTATCTGATCTGGAATGCCTGGCCGGGAAGGTTCCGAAAGCACCCCGCTGACAATCGAGGAGTGTCCAGGGTTCGGTTTCGCTTACGGCCGCGTAGCGGATGATCTCATTCCCGATCCGGAACGCCTTCAAGTAATTATTCCTGAACTGATTGAAACTCGACGGATCGATGATCAATATTTCTTTACTTGATGGGTCGATGGCTTTGCTGAGGACGGAATATCCTGTCTCCGCCAGTCGATGATCCGGCACCGGGCTCACATATGCATCATTGGGAGTAATGAAATTTGAGAGTGTATGCAGTCCGATAGAAATACCCCTTTTATCTGCTTTATCGACACAGCGTTTCAGGCTTTCCCTGCCTTCAGGGAAGAAAGATTCTTTCAGTTTAAAATGCCCCCAGGTTTCAAATGGCCCACCATGATATAGATACTTCAGTCCAGCCTGTTCACAATATGACAGGGCACGGTCGAAATCGTCTTCTCCGAAGCCCATTATCATATATGCCGAGGAGGCTTCGGGAGCCAGCTTACTCCATACCCCATTAAGTTCAGGGTGGGGCAGGCTCTCCTCTTGCTCAATAGCGGAGATTGTCGGAAGGACTTTATCAGGTTGACAACCGAATAAGGCAATGGATGAACCGATCAGGCCCCTGTCAGCAAATGGCTTTGCAAGGTAATTATCGTAACCCCAGTTTGCGATCCTTCTATCTTCATACCTTCTTCGGCAATAAGCATGAATGGCGCTCCCTTCCTCAACTGGACGGGCGGCTTCAATGCGATAAAGCGTATGGGCGATTCCACCCTTTTTCAGGTCTGAGTAATCTTTCTGATCGAAATAGTCCATCTCCGGCATCACATCATTTTCCAGCCATGGATATCCTCCCAGTGTTTTTGGGTTCAGGGATTGTATACCGATAGCGAATTCCGTGTTTCTGACTACCCCGATTGTTTCGCCTATCGTCTCACCTATAGAAGTGAATATGGGTCCCCAGATAAGGAGGTCGGGCGTATCGCTACCCTTGATGTTAAAAAGCTCAAAACTCATGTAATCCTTATGCTCTTTCATCTTGATTTCAACCACCCTTTCTCCCGTGAAATGGAAGGATAGAATATTATCTATTTCATTAAGATCCATAGCTGCGGGGTGAATAATTTCACCTTCGTAACGCATACGGATCAGGAATGAAACCGAATCGGGGTGGAGGTAATCACTTCCTTTTTCAAGGTCGAACAGGTGGGTGATCCGGCCTCTTTCATTCATGTTAATACCAAGGTCGCCGGCAATCAATTCAATTTCATTATTGGTAGAAGTACAGGCATTGATGATCAGGATAACCAGGAACAAATATATTGTGCGGATCTTCATGGGGGTTGTTTTACAAGTAAATGTAAGAAATGTACGAGAATATCAATTTCACACCTCACCCCCTGGCCCTCTCTCCTCGAGGAGAGGGGG
>QMPN01000184.1 GCA_003648575.1 Bacteroidota bacterium | reverse complement strand
TGGCAGCTCCGGCTGTCATTTTTTTTACAAGCATTTTTGCTTAATTTTGTTACTTATACAGAGAATATACTATCATGCCGGCAGAAAAAAGCAATAAGCGGGGGTTTAAGCTCTCCAAAGAAGAAATACTCAATGATTTCAGGATCGCCAACGAGAGCCGTCAGGCAAGCCTGCTTGGCAGGCGAGAAGTGCTTTCCGGAAAGGCCAAATTCGGGATCTTCGGCGATGGTAAAGAAGTACCACAGCTGGCGATGGCAAGGGTTTTCGAAGAAGGTGACTGGCGCTCCGGATATTACCGTGACCAGACCTTTATGATGGCCTCCGGCATGATGAATCTGGAAGAATTTTTCACACAGTTGTATGGCAATACGGATGAAGAATCTAACCCCGGTACCGGTGGACGTATGATGAACAACCACTTTGCCACACAATGCCTGGATGCCGATGGCGAATGGCTCGACCTGACCAAACGCAAGAATTCTTCGGCAGACATCTCCCCCACTGCCGGTCAGATGCCGCGCCTTTTAGGCCTGGCATTGGCCTCCAAACATTTCAGAAACAATAGGGAACTGGCACAATTCAAGAAACTTTCGATTAAAGGCAATGAGGTTGCCTTTGGAACTATCGGTGATGCCAGCACATCGGAAGGCGTGTTCTGGGAAAGCATCAATGCAGCAGGTGTGATGCAGGTCCCTCTTGCCATTTCGATTTGGGACGATGGCTGGGGAATATCTGTTCCCATCAAATACCAGACCACCAAAAGCAGCATTTCAGAAGTGCTGAGCGGCTTTGAAAAGAAGGGCGATAGCAATGGCTACCGCATCTATAAGGTGAAAGGCTGGGACTATGAGGCCCTTTGCAACACCTACGAAGAAAGCATTTCCCTATGCCGCAAAGAGCATGTGCCTGCCATCATTCACGTCGTTGAACTGACACAACCTCAAGGACATTCTACTTCAGGTTCACATGAGCGGTATAAAAGCGAAGAGCGGCTAAAATGGGAAGGTGAGCACGATTGTCTGCTAAAGATGCGTGAATGGATACTTGAAAAGAAAATTGCTGATGCAGCAACACTGGATGAGATCGAGAAGCAGGCTACCAAACGGGCAAGGGAAGCGAAAAAGGCTGCCTGGGCAAGATTCCAGAAACCCCTGATCGAAAAACGTGATGACTTTCTGCGCATGGTGGATGTCAGCACCTGCAACTGTGCTAAGACCAGCCGCATCAATGCGATCAAGGAAGAACTGGCTATGGTTGGTGAACCTATCTGGAAAGATATTATGTCATCGGGTAAGAAAATATTGAGGCTGATCTGTGACTCCTGCAGCGATCCCAATAATTCGCTGAAAAAAAATGTTTTGGCCTGGCGGGATGCTGTAGCTGAAGAGAACTACGAAGCCTACAATGCCCACCTCTGGAGTGAATCAGACTATTCTGCCCTCAAGGTAGAAGCCGTAGACCCGGTTTATGCTGACGATGCCCCTTCCATCCCCGGCAGGGAGATCCTGAAAGAAAACTTTGATCATATCTTTGAAAATAATCCACTGGTGTGTGCTTTTGGTGAAGATGTAGGCAAAATTGGCGGTGTGAACCAGACCATGGAAGGCCTGCAGGAAAAGTACGGCGATCTGAGGATATTCGATACAGGCATCCGTGAAGCTACCATACTAGGGCAAGGCCTCGGCATGGCCATGAGAGGATTCCGCCCGATGGCAGAAATACAATATTTCGACTACCTGCTTTATGGTCTGCAGGTGTTGAGTGATGACCTGGCTACAGTGCGCTACAGGACCAAGGGACGTCAGAAGGCCCCTATGATCATCAGCACACGCGGACACAGGCTGGAAGGCATCTGGCATTCCGGTTCCCCACTCTCCATGGTGATCAACTCCATCAGGGGCGTGTATGTGTTGGTGCCCCGTAACCTGACACAGGCCGCAGGTTTTTACAATACCATGCTTGCTTCGGATGAACCGGCCCTCATCATTGAACCACTGAACGCTTACAGGCTGAGGGAAAAGCTGCCATCCAACCTGGGTGAATTTAAAATACCTGTAGGAAAACCGGAAATTCTCAAAAGCGGGGCTGACCTGACCCTCGTAACCTATGGTTCATGTGTTCGCATCGCTGAAGATGCAGCGGCCCAGCTGAAGGATTTCGATATCGATGTCGAGCTTATTGATGTGCAGACCCTGCTACCTTTTGATGTTGATCATGTGATCCTCGATTCTATTAAGAAAACCAATAAGGTGGTATTCTTCGATGAAGATGTCCCGGGGGGAGCAACATCCTATATGATGCAAAAGGTATTGGAAGAACAAAAGGCTTTCTTCTACCTGGATGCGGAGCCACTCACGCTCACAGGGCATGAACACCGGGCTGCTTACAGCACTGACGGTGATTATTTCTCTAATCCTAATGCTGAGGATGTGTTTGATACCGTCTACAATGTCATGCATGATGTGAACCCGGAGAAATACCCTAAAATCTTTTAGGCTTCAATAGCGGAAAAGCCTTAATTTTATACCGTTTTGATAGCTAAGCGCTTCATATTTCTCTTCATGATATCGCTGTTTCTTTCCTCCTGCCGGGAAATGAAGGTCCATGAAGTGTACACTCCTGAATGGCACCCGCCTCAGGGACCGAATGCATATTATGTTTATCCACCCGAACAAAAGCAATTGCCATCCATAGAGTCTGAGCCAACGATGGAATCAGAAGAAGAGGTCGTCGTTCCGGTAAAGCGTGATACCATTGAGGGTATTGCCGTCCGGGCCCCCGGAAAGATCATGATTGAGGAAAGCCCTCTCAAACCGGGAGAAAGGGAAGCAGATGAAGAGGCATTTTATGCCGTCAGCTATATAAGTTCAAACCGCTATCTGGGTGTGAATTTTGATAATGATATCTTCAACAATACAGATTATTATTATACCAATGGCATACGCATTGATTATGCGGCACCTATCTTTGCCTTCTCCCCTTTTGCATATTCCATGCTCCCTTATCGTAAGCTATCCATGAATTATCATGGCATGACGGTCGTACAGAATATGTATACGCCTACCAACCCTGATACGGTCATGCTTCTGACCGGCGACAGGCCTTTTGCTGCATATCTGTACCTGGGTCACTACAAAAACACCCTTAGCAGCAGGAAACGATACAGGCAGTACTCAGAACTTCAGTTTGGCCTGATTGGTCCTGGTTCTCTGGGTGGATTTGTTCAGGGACAGATACACGACATCCCACCGCTGGGATGGGAAAACCAAATACAGAACGACCTGGTACTCAACTATACTGCTTTGATTGAAAAGGGATTGTATAACCCAGGGGCTTTTGATTTGAATGTGTTTGCAAAAGGACAATTAGGCACTTTATATACCAATGCCGGTGGCGGGATGCGGATCAGGGCCGGGCGCATGAATTCGTATTTCGGTATGCCCTGGCTGGCAAGCCCGAAATCAATAGAAGGACAGGACGGGCACAAATGGCAATATGGTATCTTTGCAACAGGAATGGTGAAGATGGTAGCATATGATGCTACGCTTCAGGGTGGAGTTTTTAATAATAGCAGCAACTATACCATCCCGGCTGAAGATATTGAAAGACTTGTCTTACAGGCCAGTGCAGGCTTCTTTGTTGCCTTCAGGCAAATGGGATTGATGTATGAGCAGTTTTATATCAGCCCCGAGTTTAATAATGGTCTTCACCACAAGTGGGGACGAATTAATGTAACATTTTGTTTTTAACCAGATTTTTATAATACCCCTCTGTCCCGCCAAAGTGGAACATCTCCCCTGAAAATCAGGGGAGCTTAATAGGAAACCTCGCGACAGCGCCTCCGCTGAGTAGCTATGGCGCTCGCGGAAGCCACGAGGAATAATTTAATTTAAAGCTCAAAATTCAAACTTATTATAATGGAAAAACCAGGCGGAAATGGCGAAGAAAAAACATGTAACCTATTTAACAGGCAATCGGTGAATTATCCTGTTAAGTTTGACCTGAAAGCTATTATTGAAACCAGTATTAAAGAAGAAGAGAGTATCAAGAACATTGAGAAGATATTGAAGAAATTAAAAGTCCCGTATGAAAACTTCCGAATGAAGCACAGCTCAGGGGGGAAATATATCAGCTATACTGTAAGTGTTGATATTGACAGCAAGAAGCAGCTGGAAGATGTATATACAGAGCTAAAAAAGATCCCCGGCCTGAAATTCGCACTATAATATTAATAATACCCAGCACCCGGTACCTGGTACCCTGAACCTATTAGCATGCATGCAATAGAACCATATTATAACTGGCGGCATCATTACATTGCCAGCGAGGATGAGCGTTCTCCTTTTTATGGAAGGGAGTACAGCGAGTTTGAGTTCACGCATGCTATATATAATTACGTGATACACCCCCAGTGGGATGATATGGGTTCCAACACCTTATTCCTTAAGGTACTCTACGCCGATTACGATAAGCAATTCTGCATAATAGAATTATTCGGTGAATGGAATGATGTGTTATATAACGATGTCAGTTTCCTGAAACGCCAGGTAGTCGATATCTTGCTGGCTGAAGGCATCAACAGGTTCTTGCTGATCGGTGAGAATGTGCTCGACTTTCATGCTGATGATAATGACTATTATATGGAATGGTTTGATGATGTGGAAGACGGCTGGATCGTAGGGATTAATTTCCGGGATCATGTGCTGGATGAGTTTATTAACAGTAAATTAGACTACTTCATTGCCTTCGGTGGTGGTTTTAACGAATTCAACTGGAGAGCTTTAAAGCCACTCACACTTTTTGAAAAAATTGAAAGCATGGTCTTGAGAAGGCTGGGAGAGTAATAGTGTTGGGTGTTGAGTGTTGGGTGTTGAGTTATTCTCGATATTTGATATTCGATACTCGATATTCGATACTTGATACTCGATATTTGATATTTGAATAAGATGAAATGTTTCGCCATAAAAGTATACGGGAAAGTCCAGGGTGTGGGTTTTCGATTCTATACACAGAAGACTGCCCTTAAACTCGGCGTGAAAGGATTTGTAAAGAACGAGCGTGATGGTTCTGTTTATATCGAAGCGAAAGCAAAGGCGGATGTCATGGAAATCTTTGTTGAATGGGCTAAGAAAGGCCCTGAGTGGGCCAGAGTTGACAAGGTCTCTTTACAGGACCTACCAATGCAAAACTTTGAAGGTTTTGATATCAGATAAGTTAGATGGATTTATTTCCAAAAAGCCAACTGATGCCTGAAGTCCGAAGCCTGATGCCTCTAGATTACATAAGTGTTAATAAAATAAACCAGATGTCCGATAATGCCTGCTGTGGGTATGATCATCAGGAGGATTACATTTCTCATCGGTGCAGCATCAATTTTCCCTTCTTTATTCATCAGATAAGAGGATGGCAAGGAATCCACCAGAATCGCATAGGAAGGCTTGCGTCTCAGGTATAACAGCCTCTCTGCCTTATCATCTTGCAACAGGTATGGGAGCGGTGTTCTTTCCTTTCGCTCATATTCACGTCCCAGATCATCCTTGTATCGAAAAGTCATCCTATACACTGTCCTGTTATTGATCTTGGTGTTAGTTTTTTCTTTCGAGATCAGTTCCCCGCTGGCCAATATCCCGTACTTAAAGAGCCTTAAGGCACGTAAAGACCTTCTTAAACTTAAAAGTATAAATACCAGTCCGACAAGCGGGAAGATGACTACAAAAATGACAAATCCGCCGAATGTTTTAGTACGCATTCCCCGTATCCTTGCGTATTGAGGTTTACCTTCCGGATATTCTATCGTAAGGGTTTCTCCATCCAAAACCCTTTCACCGGTAGCATAAGACGTCCCTGTAATATTGACTCCATCCTCCGTTTTAAATGTAAAGTGGTTAGCAAATACGCTTACTCCATTCTCAGAGGCATCTGTTACTGAATATCCTGTTGCTAGTCCCTCTACCGTAATTACATTTCCATTGTATTGCAGGAAAGACAGATCCATATTCATGGCAAAAGCCCAGAAAAATATCATTCCAAAGCCCAAAAAGGCCCATCCAAACTGTGCCTTAAATCCACCAAATAAAATGCTGATCCTTGTAGAAAG
>QMPN01000183.1 GCA_003648575.1 Bacteroidota bacterium | reverse complement strand
GGACAAAGGCAGGGGCTCTTGAGCTTTGAAACATCCACTCCGGAACGTTTTAGCTCCACATTGCCGCTGCAAAGGCAGGAATCGGGGCTCAGGCATTCAAAGCTATGGCCACACTGACAACTAATCTCTTTTACCTTGTATTTTCTGTCTTCACGTTTCATTCTGCGCGCATTGTAAGGCTTACATTTTTCATTTTCCCACCCAGGGGTGGATTCATCTTGGAAATCTTTAGTTCAGCAGATGCAATCTGGGGGTATTTTCCTCTTACTGCATCAAGTATCCGCCTTCCTACATGTTCAAGTAATTTTGACTTGATCTCCATTTCTGTCTTCACTAACAAATAAACTTCCTGATAGTTCACTGTGTCAATCAGGTCGTCTGTTCTTTCTGCTTTACCCGTATTGGTTTCAAGGTAAAGATCAACAAGAAATCGGGTGCCTATGATCTGCTCTTCCTTAAAGCAGCCATGGTAGGCATAAAACTCCATTTGTTCTATCGATATCGTTGACATTTGCCTTAAACCGTATTTTGTCCCGACAATATTAATAATTTACGACGATACCCGCGACTGAATTTATTCTAAATAAGGATATTACTTCAGATTATACTTTTCAATGATGGGTGCATATCCCTTTGCCAGCATCTTTGCCGAGGCTGCATATTGCTCCTGACTTAGCTCGATTCCCACGCCCTCAACAAACCGATTCATGAAATTCCAGGTACAGCAAATCAGAAGTGCATCATACAGGGCCCTTTCATCCCAACCGGCCTCAAATATTGCCTCTGTATCAGCATCAATCATTTTATATGGGGTCAGTGTTAATTTTTTTACATACCGCAATACAGGCTTCAGTTTTTCATCAACTCCGGAGCTGTCTATATCTTTCAATAATCTTTCAACCAAGTCTTCTTCAGCCCCAAACTCAACGGCTACAAGTGTATGTATGTTTAAACAGTATCCGCAATCGTTCATGACTCCGGAAACATAAGCAGCAAGCAATTCCCTTTCTACCTCAGAGAAAGGAGAGTCCTCACTCCGCATTAATACCTCATGAAACTCCATAAGTGGCTTTTCAATGCCCGTATTAAACCTTGCAAATACATTAGAAAGTGATTCATTTTTCTTAATTGATGGAATGTTAGGCATAACTAGTGAGTTAGTGAGATGAGTGTCGGTATACTATTAAAGTAACGCACTCAGCCACTAAGAGTTCACCTGTCTACGATATCTTATGGCATTATGAGAGCTCTTGAATCCCCTTTTCAATCCTTGCAATCGTCTCCTCAATCCCTATCATTTCCATGATGGTAAAAAGGTCAGGACCCGTACCACTGCCAACCAGACACAGGCGCATTCCGATCATCACCTGTCCCATACCGATCTCTTTCTCTTCAAGATAGGCTGCTACTTTGTCGTGGATGACATCCCTTTCGAAAGGATCTGATGCCCTAATTATACTTAATACATCGGTCAGCAACTGCCCGGTATTATCTTTCCAGCGTTTCTTCACCGTCTTCTCATCATAAAATGTTGGTGCTTCAAAAAAGAAAGAAGCCTGGTCCCAGATCTCATGCACAAAATTTACCCTTTCCTTCACCAGCCCAACAACTCTCTCCATGTACCCGGTACCCGGTATCTGGCACCCTTTGGATTCTACAATCGAAGCAAAAGCTTCTGCCAGTTCTTCATCGCTCTTCTCTATGAGATATTGATGATTGAACCACTTTGCTTTCTCCGGATCAAACCTCGCCCCCGACTTATTCACTCGCTCAAGGCTAAACTGCTCGGCAAGTCCTGCCATATCGAATATTTCCTGTTCTGTTCCGGGGTTCCAGCCCAGCAGGGCCAGCATATTTACAAAGGCATCCGGGAAATAACCATCCTCCCTGTAGCCACGGGAAATCTCATCATTTTTGGGGTCTTTCCACTCCAGGGGAAATACCGGGAATCCCATCCGGTCTCCATCTCGCTTGCTCAGTTTGCCTTTGCCGTCAGGCTTCATAAGAAGGGGGAGATGTGCAAATTTCGGCATGACATCTTCCCAGCCCAGGTGGCGATACAGCAATACATGCAAGGGCAATGATGGTAACCACTCTTCCCCACGAATTACATGGCTGATCTTCATCAGGTAGTCATCTACCACGTTCGCAAGATGATAGGTGGGCATGCCGTCGGACTTATATAGCACTTTATCGTCCAGTGTAGAAGAATGTACTTCAACATCTTTTCTGATCTCGTCATGGAGGATGATCATTTCATTTTCCGGCATCTTGAAACGAATCACATATGCCTCGCCAACAGAGAGCCTGCGCATGACCTCTTCGTTCGATAAGGTCAATGAGTTACTCATTTTCTTCCGCGATTCGGTATTATAGCTGGTATACCTGGCACCGGCAGCCTCAAGTTCTTTGCGCATACCCCCAAGTTCTTCAGGTGTATCGAAAGCATAATAAGCATGGCCGCTTTTTACCAGCCTGTCAGCATAATCCAGGTATATCGATTTTCTCTCCGATTGCCGGTAGGGGCCATATTCACCGCCAACATCTACACCCTCGTCGAATTTAATGCCACACCATTTGAATGACTCAACAATATAGTCTTCTGCCCCGGGTACAAACCTGGTTTGATCGGTATCCTCTATTCGGAGGATCATCTTCCCGTTATTGTGTTTTGCGAAAAGGTAATTATACAAGGCTGTCCTTACACCCCCGATATGTAGCGGACCGGTTGGGCTGGGTGCAAAACGGACACGAATTTCTTTTGTCATAGTAAATATTTATGCCGGCAAAGATAAATAAAAGGTGCAAGGTACAGGGTGCAGGGAAGTACTGTTGGAATGAATTTATATAGAAACTTAAGACTCGAGACTTGAAACATGGAAACTTATGCCATGTGCCATATGCCTTTTAACCTTTACCTGATGCCGGTTCCTAAATTTTCACAAACCTACGTGTAAAAGCAGCATCCTCATTCTGTAACCTTATCAGATAGGAGCCTTTGGGAAGGTCGGAAGTATTAATCTTGATGGTTCCGCCTGTTTCGCGGGTTTCTATCATGGTCTTCCCTGTGATATCCAGTATGCTTATCTGAACTTCATCCGAGGAATTAGCCATAAAAAGATTGATGCTTTCACTGGCAGGGTTAGGACCGAAGGTGAAGAACACCGGGTTCTCATCCTCTTCTACACCTACAACAACAGAACCTATCTTATTCAGTACCCAGTTATCGGGATCGATCATAATGGCAGCCACTTCTCCCGGCAGGGGGATGGTGTACTGATTAAAATTGGCATCCTGGTACAGCCTGATCATGGTATCCACTTCAGTTGTTAGAATCCTGTACTCCATGTGCATTTTAAAAAATGGCGTAACAGAAGGATAAGATGTGGTCTGGGTAACATTCATATTCAACCCTTCAGGGGTCTGGTTCCATACGATGCTATAGATCGGGTATCCCTCTCCATAATACCATTGGTTAAAGAAGTCGGTGAAATCCATACCGCTCAGATCTTCAACAACGGCTTTAAAGTCATCACCGGTAGCCGTGCTGTCGGTATACTGAGTCTGAAACTCATCGAGGATGGCAAAAAAGATACTGTCGTTATTAAGTTCGAAGCGGATCATATGAATGATGGAAGCCCCTTTGTCATAAGAAAGCCTGCCGTTGAATATCCTTCCGATATTGTCCAGCTCTTCCGGTGGAACATATACACTTCCATCGGGCTGTGACAGCACATTGTAGTGCGTTGAATTCATCCAGCTACTGGCTGATGACTGGCTCTGCAGGTGCTCTCTTGCGAGGTATTCGCCATAAGAGGCAAAGCCTTCGTTGATCCAGATATCAGACCAGGTGGCACAGGTCACGTTGTCGCCAAACCACATATGACCGAGCTCGTGAGATACCAGGTCATAGTTAAACCCACCGATGGTGGTCATGGTCTGGTGCTCCATACCACCTCCCAGCTGTGTAAGGCAATGGCCATACTTTTCTTCATGGAAAGGATAGAGAATATAAAGATCGGAAAAGAGTTCAATAAAATTAACGGTTTCATCTACGTCATCCTTCACGGCATTAAGCATGTCGGGATGATCATAAAGAAAGTTCTGGATAAGCAGAGAATCTGTTCCCATCTCCTCCGGATGTGCATAAACATCATACTCTAAATAATCAGCCACTGCAAAAGAAATCAGGTAATACGCAATAGGGTATTGCGACTTCCATTCATACCTGAGCTTGTTGTCGGGCATGGGGGTAACAGCAGTAAGCATACCCTGTGAACCGGCAGTATATTCCGCATCTGTAGTAAGAAATACCCAGCAGGAATCAGCCTTGTCGGGCAATACCTGTTTTACCGGAAACCAATCGCGGGCACCGTAGGGCTCCGAAAGAGTCCACGTTACATGCTTGCCCCAGAAATTGGAATACGCGTTTGACACACCCGAAAAGAAGCCTCCGGTGGGTGGAACACCGTGATAATAAACCTGCGCAACGAAATTATCTCCCTGGTTCAGGGTTGATGGCAGGAGCATATAAATATGGTTGTTGGTATGGTAAGGCGTTACCATGATCCCGTCAACAAAGGCCGAATCAACAAACATACCATCCGTATATTCAAGGACCAGTGTGTCCATACTTGGGGAAACCACCTCCGCATGGATGCTGACGTTGCCGCCAACAGCAATGCTGGTTGGGCTAACTTCTATGTCGAGAAAGTAAAACGTTACATCATAATCCCACATCAGGTCTTCCTGAAAATAAAACATGGCATCAGCTCCTTTGTGGTGTTGTCCCTTGGCATGATTACAGCCGAAATGGGTATCCTCAGATTCGTTCCACTGTCCAAATACAACA
The DNA here is from genome assembly GCA_003648575.1 of Bacteroidota bacterium. The sequence continues at coordinate 1,250 of QMPN01000183.1, read as the reverse complement.
GCAGAAATTAGTAAGATGGCAGATAAGAGGGTCAGTTTTTTCATTTTTGTGTTTTGTTTGTTTATTTGAGGGCTCAATATTAGTCAATTACTTAACATATTGGGATGATTTTTGTTTAATCTATTGGCTCTTGTATCATTTCTATACAGTTTTACAGCACAAATTGATGATTTGATATGAAATCGTGGCTGAATACATACCTTTGTATGCTAGGCTGAAATAATTGCTTTTGTGACTTCGTTCACATACAATAGCCTTAAAGCGTAATGCAGGAAAATTACAACATACTGATCCGTAAGCTCGACCGCTTCATTCGTAAATATTACATGAGCCGGCTGTTTCGTGGTGTGATATGGTTTGTGGCAGTATTTGTTTTCTTTTTTCTCCTGATCACAGCCTTCGAATACTATACCTGGAGCAGTCCACGGGTACGAACGGCCTTGTTTTACGCATACGTTGGACTGAACATCCTTATCCTGATCAGGCTGATCATCATGCCATTATTTAAGCTTTTCAGGGTTGGAAAAACCATGGGGGAAGAGGAGGCGGCATCTATCATTGGCGAGCACTTTCCTGAAGTCCGGGATAAGCTGATTAACACACTGCAGCTGAAAAAGCTCAGTAAAGAAAACATTGCGCTGGAACTACTTGAGGCCAGTATCGACCAAAAAACAAAAAGCCTTCATCCGGTTCCCTTCGTCAGGGCAGTCGACTACCGTAAAAACAGGAAGTATCTGAAATACGCCATCCCTCCCCTGCTGCTTTTGATCATACTGCTACTTGCATCCCCATCCATGATCACGGCACCTTCTAAAAGACTGATCAGGCACAGGGCTGAATTTGAACGCCCGCTCCCGTTTACCCTCCATATCCTGAACGACAGAATGGAAGCTGTACAATATGATGATTATACCTTGAGAGTAGAAGTTGTTGGTGAACAAATGCCTGCCGGGATGTATTTGTCCGCCAATACCAATCTGATTCCTTTCCGTAAAGAAGCCTCCGGGGTATTTTCGTATACCATGAACAAGCTGCAGCACGATATGCATTTCAGCATCGTAGCTGAAGATTATAGTTTCGGTCCTTACAGTATTAGGGTGCTGCCGCGTCCTGTCGTTACCAACTATGAGGTGTCTCTCACCTACCCGCGATACACCGCTAAGAAAAATGAAGTATTTGAAAATACAGGCGATTTTGTGGTTCCCGAAGGAAGCTTTGCCGAATGGAAAGTAATCACGAGGGATACCCGT
>QMPN01000182.1 GCA_003648575.1 Bacteroidota bacterium | reverse complement strand
GCTGATGGAGTCAGATATCAGGAAGGATTGGCCGTCCATTTCTGATTCCATGCTGGGATCACCACCGTAGGTGTCGATGATGGAAACCACCGGAAGTTTGTTCTTTTCTGCCTGGGCCAGCATTTCAAGTCCAAAGCCGAAGCCTTCCGGCTTTACCATACCGGTAGCCTTGCTTTCCTTTCCTTTTCGTGGCTTTTCCTGCCCCAGTATGATGCAGTTGATACCGTTTACGCTACCGGTAGCGGCGATCAGTGACGGGTCAGGTGAGCCGTAATAAATAATATTTTCAAACACCCCTTCGATCACATCAGAGCTGCGGATGCGTTTGGGGTGTCGTACGAGGTCGTATCTTTCTTTATAGGATAATTGCGGAGAATGGTCAGTTTTTCTGGGCATGAGCAATCATTTAGTTCTTCAAAGTGACAATTTCGAGGTCATAAAGGTAGAAAACTTTAAATATGTTCGAAAATTTAAAATCCAAAACTAATTGTAACTTTGCATCGTTTAATAAAAGAATGCAAAAGATAATTGCCATATTCATGATGACTTTTGCCAGCCTGGTGCTGCTGGCGCATGCCGTGGTACCCCACCATCATCATAATGATAATATGGCGTGCTTTGTGCTTCCCCATGAAAGTGAGCATGATCATGACGGCTGCAATCATAACGATGCCGATCATCAGGAAAAGCATGATGCTGATCATAATAATGATTGCTGCTTGCTGAATGATGTTCTGGCCGTCATTCCTGACAATTATAAGCCGGAAGACCTGATGGTCGATTTTTCTTCGACGCAGATTCATGCAATTCAATTTCTATCCATGATCAAGCTTCCTGACTTTGATCAGGAATTTTTGATTTCCTTTAAAGATTTTCGACAAAGGCCATACCTGGATTATTCCTATCAGGTATTTTCAACTCATGGCTTTGGCTTGCGGGCTCCCCCTTACTGTTAATGTGAACGGAACAATTATTTTCCAGTCCGGCTGCAAATTTTACTTGCATCCTCAGCCCTGGATGCAATTTTTACTTTTATAACATTAACAGAAATGAAAAATATCATATTAGTTGCCGTATTATCCCTTTTTGTATTTGTTGCCTGCAACAATGTACAGTCTGGATCCCATACACATGATGATGGGACAGCCCATAGTGATTGTGACCATGACCATAGTGGGGATGTCAATCACGAACAGGAAGTCTTTGAAGTAGAAGCTGATTCTACCCATAAGTGTGCTCAGGATTCAATTGAAAAATGCTGCGATCATAAACATAATCATGATGGTGGCGAAGGCCACGAGCATTAATCATCATTTTCGCTTTTAAATACATTTAAGATGAAGAAACTACTTTTTCTGTCAGCCATGCTGGCAATACTCATTTCTGCATGTGGTCCTGCTACCTCCACTGATCAGAGTGCACATGTGCACGGAGACGTCAAACTGCAACTTGTCTCCTACAACCAGGACTTTGAGTTGTACGCTGAGGCAGATCCCTTCGTACTGGAACATGCATCAGAGGTGCTGGGTCATTTTACCTTCCTTGAGGACTTTAAGCCCCTCGGAAATGCCAGTATCACCATGAGCCTGATCATCGGAACCAAAGGGGTGCGGCAAACTGTCGAAATGCCTGTCAGGGACGGGATCTACCTGTTCAGCATCACTCCGGTTACATCAGGGAGAGGGCAGCTGATCTTTGATATCCAAACTGATCAGGGAGAAAGCAGGCTCATTGTGGATGGTATTATTGTATATGATGAAGATCATGACGCCATCCATGAAGCTGAAAAAAATCTCATTGCTGATCCCAACGGAATCGTCTTTACCAAAGAACAGTCGTGGAGAATTGATTTTTCGACCACCGCAGTGACTGAACGGGATTTCGGACAGGTTATAAAGACCGGGGCATTGCTGCAGGCTGCCCAGGATGATAAGCAGAGTGTGGTAGCCCGCACAGGAGGTGTGGTCCTCTTTGAAGGCGAAAATATTTATGAAGGTACGGCTGTGGGTCGCGGCGATAAGCTGTTCAGCATCTCAGGAACCTCCCTGGCAGGAGATAATTCGCATGTACGCTTTGTGGAGGCAAAGAATAAATATGAAGAATCCCTGGCAAACTATGAACGCATGAAGACGCTGGTGGAAGAAAAGATCGTTACCCAGTCAGACTTCCTGGAAGCCAAGCGGGAGTATGAAAGTGCGAAGGTTATTTATGAAAGCCTTGCACAGAATTTTGAGGGAGGTGAACAGCTGGTGAAAAGCCCGGTCAGCGGTTTTGTGAACCACATCTATGTGACGAACGGCGAGTATGTGGAGGCGGGACAGAAACTTCTCGATATTGCTGAGAATAAAAAACTTGTATTGTTGGCCGATGTACAACAAAAGTATGCATCGGTACTACCCAATATCATTTCTGCCAATATCAGGAGCATTCAGGACCAGGAGACCTATACTCTGGAACAATTAAATGGCTCTCTTACTTCATACGGGAGAAGCGTGAACCATAACAACTACCTCATTCCGGTAAGTTTTGAGATTGAGAATACCATTGGCCTTGTCCCCGGAAGCTTTGTCGAACTTTATATTATTACCGCTACGGATCATCCGGTCCTCACAGTACCAAATAATGCATTGCTGGAAGAGCAGGGTAAAAAGTTCGTGCTGGTACAGTTAACACCTGAGCTATTTGTAAAAAGAGAAGTGACTACCGGCGCTACAGATGGTTTAAGAACCGAGGTTCAACTTGGCCTCTCAGTCGGAGATAGGCTTGTATCAGAGGGAGCGATCCTGGTGAAATTGTCACAGGCGGCAGGTGCCCTGGATCCTCATGCGGGTCATGTACATTAATTTTGAGCATTATGTTAGATCGGATAATTAAGTTTTCTTTAAGCAATAAGCTCTTCATCATCCTGGGAGCGGTTTTGGTCATGATCGGGGGCATATACACAGCCCGCATCATGGACGTGGATGTCTTTCCCGACCTCACGGCCCCCACTGTGGTGGTTCTTACGGATGCACATAACATGGCAGCCGAAGAGGTGGAACGACAGGTGACCTTTCCAATAGAAACGGCAGTAAACGGGGCTACAGATGTGCGCCGTGTAAGGTCAGCATCATCACAGGGATTTTCCTTTGTCTGGGTTGAATTTGACTGGGGAACCGATATTTATAAGGCGCGCCAGATCGTAAGTGAAAAGCTGGTTATGCTTGCATCATCGATGCCTGCAGATGTAGAGCCTGCGCTGGCCCCACAGTCGAGTGTTATGGGTGAAATTCTATTCATCGGCCTGCAATCAGATTCTACCTCGATGATGGACCTCAGGACGATCGCAGAATGGAACCTCAAACCGGTAATCCTTGCCACCGGAGGTGTGTCGCAGGTAACCATTATTGGAGGTGATTATAAACAGTACCAGGTACTGGCCGATCCTTACTTGCTCAGGCAATATGGAGTGAGCCTGTCAAAACTGGCCGAGGTATGTAAAGGCCTAAGCAATAACTCCACCGGTGGTGTAGTTAGGCAGTACGGTAATGAGTATGTGGTCAGGGGCATCGCAAGAACCCACGACCTGGAAGAATTAAGCAACACATATATTCAGTCTATTGATGGCAAGCCCGTTCGTATCAGTGATGTGGCCGAAGTGGTCATTGGCAGTGCTGTGAAGATGGGACATGCTTCTCAAAATGCGAGCCCATCCGTTATCCTCTCAGTCTCGAAGCAGCCCAATATCAATACTGTAAATGTGACTGAGAAGATAGAGAAGAACCTTGAGGAACTAAGACAATCATTGCCACCGGATGTGATAATGACAACCGATATTTTCCGGCAGGCCGACTTCATAGGTGAGTCTGTCGACAATGTGGGCCGTGCACTGATCGAAGGAGCCATCTTTGTTGTGATCATCCTCTTTCTCTTCCTGGGCAGTTTCCGTACAACGATCATTTCTGTCCTGGCGATACCTATCTCCCTCTTATCAGCCATCATGGTCCTGTATTTACTGGGCATGAATATCAATACCATGACTCTTGGCGGGCTGGCTATTGCCATCGGCTCGCTGGTTGATGATGCCATCATCGATGTGGAAAATGTATACAAAAGGCTGCGGCAAAATCATGCTAAAGATGAAAAAGACCGGGCCTCTGCTTTCCAGGTGGTATTCGAGGCTTCGAAAGAGATCAGGGCTTCTATCTTAAATGCCACCCTGATCATCATCGTTGCCTTTATTCCACTATTTTTCCTTTCAGGGATGGAAGGGCGGATGTTGAAACCACTCGGGATCGCCTATATCATTTCACTGTCAGTTTCACTGCTTGTGGCAATTACCATAACACCCTTACTGTGTAAATTGCTGCTGTCGAAGCCTTCCTACCTCGCAAAAAGGAAAAAGGATGGATGGCTTGCGAGGAACCTTACTTCAAATTACCATCGCTCATTGAAGTGGTCTTTGAATCACAAAAAGATCATTCTCCCCCTTACACTGGGACTGTTTATCCTCTCTCTTGTGCTCTTTGCAGGGATGGGACGAAGTTTCCTTCCGGAGTTCAACGAAGGGTCTCTTACCATCTCCGCCATCAGCAAAGCAGGGATTTCCCTGGATGAGAGCAATGAGCTGGGAAACCTGATAGAAACTGAACTCCTGAGCATTCCCGAGGTAACCAGCACAGCCCGAAGGACCGGCAGGGGAGAGCTGGATGAGCATTCACAAACGACCAACAGTGCTGAGATCGATGTCAACTTCGTCCTCGATGACAGGTCGCGGGAAGTATTCCTGATGGATGTCAGGGCAAAGCTGGCAGGTGTGCCGGGGATTGCTGCAACGGTAGGCCAGCCGCTGGGACACAGGATCGACCATATGCTATCAGGTACAAGAGCCAACATTGCGATCAAGCTGTTTGGTACCGACCTGAACAAAATGTTTATGTTAGGAAACCGTATCCAGAACAGTATTTCGGATATCGAGGGCCTGGTAGATGTGAGCCTGGAACAACAAACAGAGATACCACAAATCCAGATCAGGGCCAAGAGGGAGATGCTTGCCGTATATGGCATAACCATTGAGAAGTTTAATGAGTTTGTTGAGCTGGCCTTTGCGCAGGAAAAGATGTCGGATATATTTGAAGGTCAGCAGCGCTACGACCTCGTCCTGAGATTGAATGAGGATTATACACAGACGCTGGAAGGATTGAGATCGGCACTTATTGAAACCGATGACGGCAGGCAGGTTCCACTGGAACAGATTGCTGAGATCGTTTCAGTGAGTGGGCCAAACTCGATCAGCAGGGAGAACGTACAGAGAAAGATCGTGATCTCTGCCAATGTAGCCGGCAGCGACCTCCGGACGGTAGTAAATAATATTCAGGAAAACATTGATGAGAATATCGTGCTGCCCGAAGGGTACAGGATTGAATATGGCGGGCAGTTTGAGAGTGAGGAGAAGGCCTCACAGACCCTCTTGCTTACCTCTATACTGGCCATTTTTGTGATCTTCTTATTACTATACCAGGAGTTCAGGAATTCAAAACTTGCCGGCATCATACTGCTCAACCTGCCCCTGGCGCTGATTGGAGGTGTATTTGCGGTATATTTTACTTCCGGTGTGGTCAGTATACCGGTCATCATTGGCTTCATCACCCTATTTGGTATCGCTACCCGGAACGGGATACTGCTGGTGTCGCGGTACCGGCACATGCAGCAGGCAGGCAAGAGCCTCGATGAGACCATCCTTACAGGTTCGGCCGACAGGCTGTATCCTATCCTGATGACGGCGCTTACCGCAGCCCTTGCGCTCATCCCCCTGGCCATGAATGGAGAAGCCACCGGGAATGAGATTCAGAGCCCTATGGCCATTGTGATCCTGGGCGGGCTACTGACCTCTACCTTACTCAATATTTATGTTGTACCCATAGTATATAGCATGTTAGCGGATCGTGGAATCCTGAAACAAAAAAGCTTATGAAACCAATCATTTTTTATATCCTGTTAATCATATGTGCCTCAGCTAGCATGCATGCTCAGCAAGGGTTTGCACCCATACTTGACGAGATAGAGAAGAACAGTACCAGCCTTCAGGCCTTGAAAAAGCATGCAGAAGCTGAACAACTGAGCAGCCGAACCGGTATCTTTCTTCAGAACCCTGAAGTAGGATTTAATTATTTGTGGGGC
>QMPN01000181.1 GCA_003648575.1 Bacteroidota bacterium | reverse complement strand
GGCCTACCAGCTGGGATATACCTTCTTCATGACAGAAAACTACAGGGCTGCGATACAGAATTTCCAGGAGGCCATTGGCGAGGAAGACCAGCTCACACAGAATGCCTACTACCACCTGGGATACTGCTACTTAAAGACAGGACAGAAAAAATTTGCTTCCAATGCCTTTTCTGCGGCGCAGAAGATGGATTTCGATCCCGGCATAGCCGAAGACGCCCTTTTCAACTACGCCAAGCTGAGCATAGAGGTGGCCAGCGACCCTTACAATACAGCCATCACGGCACTGGAAGATTATATTGAACAGTACCCTGAATCAGCACGTACGGAGGAAGCCTACGAATACCTGGCCAACCTCTACCTTTCTACACGCAATTTCAAGGATGCCCTGAGCTCGGTGGAACGTATCAAGGCCAGGAGCGGCGCCCTGCAGGAGGCCTATCAGAAGATCTGCTTCTACCGTGGCATAGAGCTCTTCAATGCAGGCGATTATGAAGCTGCCATCGACCTCTTTAAAAAGGCCAGTCTGGAAGACCACGACCAGTTTATCGCTGCGGAGTCTAACCTGTGGATCGGTGAGGCCTTCTACCGCCAGAACAATGCCTGGGCGGCGATAAAATATTATAAGGAGTTTCTCGACAGGCCGGGGGCTGAGAAGGTGGAAGGCTACAGCAACGCCTACTACAACCTGGGCTATACCTACTTCAACAAGAAAGAATACGGCACTGCCATCACCTGGTTTGGGAAGTTCGTGAACTACCGCGGCAGGAAAGATGCCAAGCTGGAGGGCAACGCCTTGCTGAGGCTGGGCGACTGCTACTTCATCAGGAAGGACTATAACCAGGCCATCAGCTATTATAACAAGGCCATCCGCTCCGGTAACGGGAAGTCAGACTATGCCCTCTACCAGAAGGCCATCACACAGGGTGCCTCGGGCCTGTTCAACGACAAGACCCGTACCCTCAAGGAGCTGATCAACGGACAGGGCAAATCGACATATACCGATGATGCCAAGTATGAGCTGGCGGTGACCTATATGCTGCTGAGCAAGAACAATGATGCCCTCAGCTGGTTCAACAGGCTGGTGACCGACCATCCGAACAGCCGCTTTGCGGTGAAGTCGATGCTGAAGAGCGGGCTCATATATTATAATGAGAACCAGAATGCCAAGGCCCTCAGCGTGCTCAAGAAGGTGGTGGAGAAATATCCCAACACCGCGGAATCGCGTGAGGCGCTCAACAGCATACGGAACATATACATGGACCAGAACAAGGTGAGCGAATACTACGCTTATGCTGAAGGACTATCCTTTGCCGATGTTACGGTGTCGGAGCAGGATTCCATCACCTATATCGCAGCTGAGAACGTTTACATGGATAATGACTGCCTCGAAGCAGTGCAGGCCTTTGGCGCCTACCTCGAGCGCTTCCCCTATGGGAGCTTTTCGGTGAATGCCAGCTATTACAAGGCTGAATGTGAGCTGAAGAACGGGAATCGTGAAGAAGCCCTGAAAGACCTCGAACATGTGATCGCACAGCCCACTTCCGAATTCAGCGGCAACAGCCTCCTGCAGGCAGCACGCCTGAGCATGATGATGGAAGCATGGGAAAAGGCACTGAAATATTACTCACGCATGTCGGGATTCTCTGAACTGAAAGAGTATGAGATGGAAGCCCTGGAAGGCATCACCGACTGTAATTTCGAGCTCAGGAACTGGGCCGATGCCATCACCTCCGCCATGCTGATGCTGGGCAACGACAAGGTAGATGATGCGCGTATCAACAAAGCACATTTTATCATGGCGCAGTCGTACTATGCCCTGGACAACCTCGAAAATGCACGTGTCGAATATAACATCAGCGAGAAGCTTGACGATTATCTCATCGGTGCCGAATCCAAGTATATGGTAGCCTATATTGACTTTGTGATGGGCAAGTACACCGAAGCCGAGAATGGCATCTTCGAGCTCAGCGAGAGCTATGCTTCCTACGACTACTGGGTAGCCAAAGGCTTCCTGCTTCTGTCGGACGTGTACCTGGCCACCGACAATGAGTTCCAGGCCAGGGAAACCCTGAAGAGCATCGTGGAGAACTATCGCGGACCCGAGCTGGGCGAGATCGCTGCCCGTAAGCTCAAGGGCCTGGAAGAACAGCAAACACCCGTAAACACTGGGGATACATTATAATCATTTAGACATAAGCCTGATATGATCTTTCAAAAAAATAAACAAGCCAATATGAAGCCGGTAATCACTTTTATCAGCATGCTGCTCATGGTATCACTGTTTGTGGCGGGTGGAGCGCAGGCACAGGAGAAAAATGAGGAGGTGACCATCATAGCACCCTATAACCCGACGGTGACCAGTGCGCAGAAGATCAACCGCAACCCCAGGATCAAGCTGGAGGAGAGCGGCGCCCTGCCGGAGATCGAATACGACATCAAGTCGGAGCGGCTAAACACCACCGTAGCACCGGAAAAGCCCAATCCTTCACGGGTACCCGGTGAGCCGAGCAAAGACCTGTACAGGAGCCACCTGAGAGCAGGCTTCGGGAATTATTATACACCTTATGTCGAGCTCTGGGTGAATAGCCTGCAATCGGACGAATTCAATGCCGGGGCACATATCGGGCATATCTCTTCCTTCGGGCAGATCAAGGATTATGCAACCAGCAAATACAGCAACACCCTTGTGGAGGCCTATGGCACGAAATTTTTCACGGGCGGGGCTCTGGGTGCCAAAGTGGATTATAAACGGAATATGGTGTACCGCTATGGCTTTAAACCGGATGATTATCCCGGGCTGGATGTCCCGGATGATGACATCAAGCAGGTATACCAGCGCATCGGCTTCAACCTGGGCGTGGAAAGCGACAATGAGGCTGATGATGCATTCAACTATTATGTGATCCTCGACGGATATTATTATTTCGATAAGATCGACAGCAAGGAGACCGGATTGTTCTTCATGCCGGGGATCTCCAAAAAATGGGATATGTTCGACAACGGCCGCGGGCAGGAGCTCGGGCTCGACCTGCGCCTCGACTACTACATGAACAAGGACAGCCTGACCGATCATAATGCAGGCATCTTCAGTGCCAGGCCATTTTTCGATATGGACCTGAGCCCATACAGGATATACATTGGCCTGCAGGCCGATTACAGGATGGATACAGCATCAAAATTTCACCTCTACCCGGTGGTGAGGGCGGAGGCCAGCCTGCTGGAAGACATGATCGTTGTGTATGCCGGTATTGAAGGCGGATTGAAGAAGAATAGCTTTGAAGGACTCAGCAGCGAGAATCCATTCATAAATTCCATCATTCCGCTGCACTATACCAACCATAAGTTTGAGGTGTTTGGCGGTGTGCGTGGAAGGATCACCGAAATTGTCGATTTCAACATACAGGCCAGGCACAGCACCATAGAGGATATGCCCCTCTTCGTGACCGACACTTCAACTGTCCTGGGAAACACCTTTGAGGTGATCTACGACAAAGGAAGCCTCTTCCAGGTGAATGGTGAGCTGGGGTTCAGGAGCAAATCCGACTTCGGGCTCATATTAAAGGCAGGTTTCTACACCTATTCCATGGACAAGGAAGAAAAAGCCTGGCAGAAGCCCGGCCTGACTGCTTCGCTGGAGACCTATTATATCGTGAAGAAGAAGAAGCTTACCCTGAGTGCCAACCTCACTACTCAGAGCGGCATGCAGGCACGTACTTTCGTAGGCACGGATGTGGTAGCCGAGAAGATGAAGGGCTGGCTCGACCTCGGTCTGGGTGCCGAATACCGCATCAACCAACGCTTTTCGGCCTTTGTAAAGCTCAACAACCTGCTCAACCAGGGCTACGAGAAGTGGTATAACTATCCGGTTCAAAAACTCAATGTGATGGTGGGTATCGGCTTCTCGTTTTAAATGCCCATATTCCTTCAAGGAATTTTAACACCTAAATGTTAATAAAACGCTTGTTTTTAAAGCCTTTTTGGGGCTTTTGTGTTGTATATTTCAGTACTTTTGTGTTATAAATTTCAATACCAAATATCGACTATGACGAACGAAGAAAAGATGCAGGACGGCAAGCAAAATTACAACGCCGATAATATTCAGGTACTTGAAGGTCTGGAGGCCGTGCGCAAGCGTCCCGCCATGTTCATTGGCGACGTGAGTGTCAAGGGCTTACACCACCTGGTATATGAAGTTGTAGACAATTCCATCGATGAGGCACTTGTAGGATACTGCGATTTGATAGAAGTCATCATCCACAAAGATAATTCCATCACTGTTACCGATAATGGCCGTGGTATCCCCACGGGATTGCATGAAAAAGAAAACAGGTCGGCCCTGGAAGTGGTCATGACCGTCCTCCATGCCGGGGGTAAGTTCGATAAAGGATCCTATAAAGTATCCGGCGGGCTGCACGGTGTGGGTGTGTCATGTGTGAACGCGCTTTCTTCCCATCTGAAGGTCACGGTACACCGTGAAGGAAAAGTATTCGAACAGGAATACAAATTCGGCAAGCCACAGTATGATGTCAGGGAGATCGGAGATTCAGACAAAACGGGTACCATCGTTACCTTCATCCCGGACGACAGCATTTTTATTGTCGAGGAGTATGAGTACAGCATCCTGGCGACACGACTGAGAGAGCTGGCCTTCCTGAACAAGGGCATACGCCTCAACCTGCTGGATGAGCGCCCGGTGAACGGGAACGGAGAGCAGCAGTCTGATTCATTCTATTCAGAAGAAGGACTGAACGACTTTTTGAAATACCTCGATGCCACACGCGAAAGCCTGATGCCCGACCCCATCAATATGGAAGGCGAAAAGAATGGCTTCCCAATCGAGATTTCCATGGCATACAACACCTCCTTTACGGAGAATGTACATTCCTATGTCAATAATATTAACACCCACGAGGGTGGTACACACCTTTCCGGCTTCCGCCGCGGGCTCACACGTACCCTGAAAACATATGCCGATAAATCGGGTATGCTGGCGAAGCTGAAGTTCGACATCAATGGTGATGACTTCCGTGAAGGCCTTACTGCCATCATCTCGGTGAAGGTGGCAGAGCCGCAGTTTGAAGGTCAGACCAAGACCAAGCTCGGTAACTCAGAGGCTATGGGAGCTGTCGACCAGATGGTGAGCGAGCACCTCGCCCACTTCCTGGAAGAACACCCCAAGGAAGCCAGAATCATCGTGAACAAGGTGATCCTGGCCGCCACAGCACGCCATGCAGCACGCAAGGCACGTGAGCTGGTGCAGCGTAAAAATGTATTGTCCGGCACCGGCCTTCCCGGCAAGCTGGCCGACTGCGAAGAGAAAGATCCTGAATTGTCAGAGATATACCTCGTGGAGGGCGACTCTGCGGGCGGCACGGCCAAACAGGGCCGCGACCGTAAGTTTCAGGCTATCCTTCCGCTCCGCGGTAAGATCCTGAACGTGGAAAAAGCCATGCAGCATAAGATCTTCGAGAACGAAGAGATCAAAAATATGTTTACCGCACTGGGTGTTTCCATCGGTACCGAAGAAGACAGCAAGGCGCTGAACCTCGATAAGCTCCGCTATCATAAGATCATCATCATGACGGATGCGGACGTGGATGGTAGCCATATCGCTACCCTCATCCTCACCTTCTTCTTCCGCTATATGCACGACCTGATCGAGAACGGTTATGTATATGTTGCCACACCCCCACTCTACCTGATCCGCAGAGGCAAAGAAGAACGCTATTGCTGGACGGAAGAGGAAAGGACAGCCGTGATGAAAGAGCTCAGCCCCGACGGGGAAAAGGGCATGCACATACAGCGCTATAAAGGTCTTGGTGAGATGAATGCCGAACAGCTTTGGAACACCACCATGGATCCCGGCTTCAGGACATTGCGTCAGATCACCATCGATAACGCTACCGAAGCCGATCGCGTATTCTCCATGCTCATGGGCGACGAGGTTCCACCACGCCGTGAGTTCATCGAGAAGAATGCGAAGTATGCGAACATCGATGCATAGCATCGATATTAGGCGCTAGGCGTTGGGCATCATCAATGCCACTGTAGCGCTTATCGTACTGAAGAAATAACGACAAGAGATATAACTTTTACATTCTCCTTCTACAATCCACTTCTTCATTCTTCTCTCTTCTATGAAAAAGAGGCTGTCTCAAAAGGG
>QMPN01000180.1 GCA_003648575.1 Bacteroidota bacterium | reverse complement strand
GAATTCAAGGTCTCCGTACACAATTTTATGGTCAATATTATCATCGCCCTGGTACTGGATAATGGGAATTCCGTTGTGGAATTCAATATGAAAAGCTGCCCCATCCGCATAAATGGTCTCAACAATATTGCCATTTGCAGGATCTACTTTGTTTATCCGCTTACTGCCGGAGCAGCAGATGTAAAATAATCCATCGCCGGGATTAAATGATACGTCCATAGGAAAATCGCCATTGGTAATATTGTGGAAAAGCACAGATGAAGATGCACCATCTATGGACACGATCTCGAATGTTTCGTCGAAAGCGTTCACTACGCACGCCAGCGTGCCATCTGCATTGAAAGCAACATCCAGCGGAAAGTCACCGGTGGGCAGCTCAGCAACGAACTGGTTTGTCTCGGTATCGAATACCTTCAGTTTATCGTCGAAGCTTGCAGTAACCAGCACGGTATTTCCGTCGGGGCTGACCCTGACTGCGCTTCTGATACCATAGAAGGCGTAGCTAACCCCAATAACCCCACAGGGAACGGAGGTTACAAGACTGGAGTTTGCTCCATCAAGTTCAACAACTGAGAGTGTATTCTGCTTAATATTGCCAATATATGCATACTGCCCGTCGGGGGACATCTCAACGATCATCGGACGTTGCCCGGTATAAATCGTAGTTGCAAGTGTATTGTCTGAAAGGTCAATGATCTTGATGGTATTCAGGTTATAACCACCGCAAACCGCCCATTGTCCGTCAGGAGTGATCTTTACGTCATAACAACTCTCTTCCAGCGGGACAGCTGTAATGGTTTCCATGCTTTCGAGATCGATCACCGAGCTGTTGTAGGATAAATTGCCCGCAGTGGCTGCCCTCGTCCTGTCGTTGTTTATGGCTATGGCACCCGGCGTATCACCTTCGGGATCAAGGCCGCTGAGTTCTGTGCCAAGATAATCTATATCACCAGGATCTGTGAAATCAAAGAAATACGCACCTTCATACCGTAAGGGATCATAGCCAAACACATGGTAGGCCACCGGTGATACAGCACCAAAGGATTGGTTCAATCCAATATATTGGTCAGCGATTGATTCAGCTTCAAAATCGATGATAGAAAAACGATTCTGCCCACTGACTGCATATTGGTGATCATGCGATACACCAAGCCAGAAAGCCGTGTAGGTGGATGAAAATGAAATAAAATCCTCTATCTCGAATTTTATCAGGGTGCTGGTATTGTTGCCTGTGCCGATATATGCTTTACTGCCATCCTGGTTTGCCACAATGGCATTGGTAGACAGGCTGTTTCCGGTGACCTCTACAACATGCGGAATGCTGAGGTCAGAAAGATCGATCTGATGTACGAAACAAGTATAATCAGGATTTGCAGCACATACCATAAAATTTCCGTCGCCCGAAAATCCCAGGGCCCTGGGAGTGGCAATGCTTAGCCTGTCTGTTTCAATGTATGTGTTGGTCGAATAGAAAACTACATCACCACCCTGCGGTTCGGCAATGGCGATCCGGCCTCCGTCAGGCAGTACCACAAAACCATTATACTTTTCCCAGTATCTGCCAACCCCTGCTGCCCAGGAGAAAGTATTCAGATAGATCGGGAAATTATCAATTTGCCCAATAATGCTTTGGTCCGCAATATAAATGGCCATGCAGATATCATCAATATCGCAGGCCACATAGGCAATATTTCCATCGGGGCTCAATTCTATGCTGCAAGGTTGCTCAAATGACGGAATTACTGCCGCTACACTGTAATCGCTGAGATCAATAAAGTAAATACTATCCGCGAACTGGCATCCGACCACGGCGTAATCATTATTAGCTGCAACACAGGAAGGATATTCACCTACATCAACATTGGCAAGCACCTCCATCGTTGCCCAATCCCAGATAGTAAGCATATTGGTTCCTTTATTGGTAAGGATCACGGTCTGCCCGTCGGGAGTGAATGTGCTGTTACCCATATAATCCCCTTCGGGGTAAATGCCCGGGTCAATATCATATTGAGCGGTCTTGAGGTTAAGATCACTTTTATACAGATGCTTTTCTCCATTGTGGAAACTTGTTTGAATGTCAGGTTCCCCATCACTGCTGATGAGTTTACTGTCCTGATTTTGAGCAATAGCAACTGATGCTATGGCAAATAGAAATGCTAAGATGCCTGATATTTTTTTCATAATGGTGGAGTTATTGTGTGATGCAATTTAATAAATAATGTATTACAAAATAGATACATTCGGAATGAAATTAACATCTTTCTTAATTGAAAGGAAATCTTAACTTTGTAATAATTATATTTCTAAATGCGAGTATTCAAAAGCCTTTCATTGAAGATTTCCGTTAGCATCATGTTAGCGGTTGCACTGATATTTGCTGCTATCATTCTGTACAACTATTTCATTTCGCGCGACTTGCTTTTGAAAAATGTTGAGGATAACGTAAAAAACCTCGCCGACGGCAGTGCCCAGAAGATCGAAAAGGTGCTTGAGGCTTCTGCAAAGATCCCTCAAAACCTTTCATATATCCTGGGAGCTTCACAATATAGTGCTGATGAACTGAGAAATCTTTTGGAACTCATCGTAGAAAACAATGATGAGGTCTTTGGTAGCTGCATAGCCTTCGAACCGTATGCTTACGACACTGATTCCCTCTATTTTGCCCCCTATGTTTTCATGACAGACTCCGGTCCGTCATTCAAATATCTGAATTCGGAAAGCTTTAATTATTTTGATGAGGATTGGTACCGTATCCCGAAAGAGTCTTTGAAAACAGGATGGAGTGAGCCATATTTCGATGAAGGCGGTGGTGATATCCTGATGTGTACCTATTCTGTTCCCTTCTTCTTTGATGATGAAGGGCAAGACCTGAAAGGTATTGTTACCATCGATATCTCACTCGAGTGGCTGAAAGACTATGTTGAGTCGATAAAGACATATGACAATGGTTATGCGTTTGTTATTTCTGCCGGGGGAACTTTTATCACCCACCCGCTTGTAGAGACGAGTATAGAGCAAAATGTATTCCAGCTTGCTGAAGAGCGGGATTATGATGTCCTGCGGAAGGCAGCAAAGGATATGGTGGCTGGTGGAAGCGATTTTATTCTGTTTGACACACCAATAATTGACGGAACAACATGGCTGTATTATACACCACTTCCTTCCGCAGGATGGTCACTATCTCTCATCATCCCTGAAGATGAATTCATGGCAGACCTCTACGAACTGAACCGGGACCTTCTGCTGATCGGGATCATCGGATTCATCATCCTTCTGATCATCGTTATCTACATATCCCGAAGGATCACAAAGCCCCTGACTTCGCTGGCTCAGGCAGCCATAGAGATCGGGCATGGTCAGTTGGATGCGCCACTGCCTGCGATAAAATCCAAGGATGAGATCGGGCAGTTGAACGCATCCATCAGCAAAATGCAGGTGGAGCTGAAGAATTATATTCAAAACCTAAAGGAAACCACTGCTGCCAAGGAAAAGATAGAAAGTGAACTTCAGATAGCACGCGATATACAGCAGGGAATAATTCCGAAGATATTTCCTGCATTTCCTGAAAGGGACACTATCGACCTGTACGCCATCCTCGATCCTGCACGTGATGTTGGAGGTGACCTTTACGACTTCTTTTTCATTGATGATGATCACATGTGCTTTACAATTGGGGATGTATCGGGGAAAGGTGTGCCGGCATCATTATTTATGGCCATTACCAGGACCCTGCTCAGGGCCAGGATGGATATGAATATTAAGGTTAACGAGGTAATTGAGATCATGAATAACGAGCTATGCCTGGATAATGACAATGCCATGTTCGTGACACTCTTCCTGGGTATACTGAATATTGAGACAGGCCGGATCGAATATTGCAATGCAGGGCATAACTATCCATACATTTTAAAGAAAAATGGCAGCGTGGAAGAACTTAAGGGTACCCACGGGACTCCCCTGGGCGCGATGCCGGACATTGGCTATGGAAGCTCAGTGGTTCATCTGGAAAACAATGATACTTTAATGCTTTATACCGATGGGGTTTCTGAAGCAATCGACACAGATGAGAACCAATATACCGAAGGAAGGATCAAAGCTAAGCTGGCCGAATTTAAAGGGGAAGATCCCGAGACGATCATAAAACAACTTATCGGTGACCTGGACCTGTTCGTGGGCGAAGCTGATCAATTCGATGATATAACCATGCTGGTAATAAACTGGCAGAAAAAAGAAGATGCAGCGGATGAATAAGTTGCAGCTTATAATACTGAACGATGTTGGCGAGCTTCGAAAGCTGCATATTGCCTGTGAAAACATGGCGGCCGAATGGCTTTTGCCAGAGAAGATCAGTATGAATATCAACCTGGTGCTGGAAGAGATCATTTCTAACATAATCTTTTATGGCTATGAAGATGATCTGGAACATGAGATCAAAATAGATTTCAGAAAAGAAAATAAAGAGATCATCATCAGCATTACCGATGATGGAAAAGCTTTTGATATGCTCTCTGCGGATGTATCTGCGGGTATTGACAAGCCGGCCGGGGAGCGTAAGATAGGAGGGCTGGGAATACATTTTGTCAAGACCCTCATGGATAGTGTAGAATACCGCAGAGAAGGAAATATGAATATTTTGACATTACATAAGAATATATAAATTTTAAATATACCTGTCGTATGAATATCACATTAATTAAAGTTGGTGAGACCAATGTTTTGCAGATAGAAGGCCGCCTGGATACCACCAATTATGGGGAACTCGAGCATCATTTGTCATCCCTGACGGATAATGATGAATTAAAGATACTGCTGGATCTTGATAAATTGGAATATATCAGCAGCTCCGGCCTTCGTATCCTGCTTATGTTTTTGAAAAAGATCAAAGCCACTGATGGCCGCTTTATGCTTTGCGGATTATCATCTGATATCAGGGAGATATTTGAGATCTCAGGGTTCATAAACATCTTCGAGATCTTTGAAAACCAGGATGCAGCTTTGAAATAATAGTAAATACATTCAAATAATGGCACACTATATCCATTTTCGTGATCCAACCTCCATGGCGATCGAAGAAAAACTAAAAGGCATTCCCAAATGCCCTGGCACTTGCTTCTTCATCGATGTGATCAACTCCACCGATATAAAATACAAGACTGAACTTGAGGATTGGGGCAAGCGCCTGAACAATACTTTCAACTTTATCTCATTCCTCAACGACTTTCCTGAGAATGTGGTGAAGGGGATAGGGGACGAGCTGATGCTTTTTATACCGGATGAGGACTTATTCTCTAAAACTGCCTACAACAACTACTTTGGACTGATAGAGGAGATCTATGCTACCATCGACAACCTGGTTAACTACCCGCTGGAAAATACTTTCCTGAATTGCAAGGTATCGATCCATTATTGTACCGAGGTGTATAATATTACATTTTTTGAGCATGCTAATGATTACTACGGGAAGGATATTGACCTTACTGCCAGGCTTATGAGTAAGGCGAAAGCCAACCGTATCGTGATGAGTGAGAAATTCTATACCAAGGTACAGAATGATATGATCGATATGAATATCAGGCTTGAAAATACAGCACTTGCAAAGATTTCTAGTGTATATATGGAAGATTTCAAGGGGGTTCCATGGCCAACGGAATTCAGGTATATTGATATAGAATCTTTATAATCATAGCCATGGAGAAAAATAAACCAGCCATAGTTTCGGTTTTCCGAAAGTCCCATTTCAATGCTGCGCACCGGCTGCACAATCCATCATGGAGTGATCAGAAGAATAAAGATGTCTTTGGGATTTGCAATAATCCTAACTACCATGGGCATAACTATGATCTTATCGTTAAAGTGACAGGGGAGGTCGATCCTGAAACGGGCTACGTCATGGATATGAAGATACTGCAGGATCTTATCGATGAGCATATCATATCACGTTTTGATCATAAGAACCTGACGCTGGATACAGAGGAATTTAAAGCATTGAACCCTACTGCAGAGAACATTTCAGTGGTGATCTGGAATATCCTCCGGAATTATATCCATCCCGGCAAGGACTTAACAGTGATACTGTATGAAACGGAAAGGAATTTTGTAGAGTATTCGGGGCCTGTGACCTAGTGTCAAGTCAAGCGCATTTTAGCCACACCAAGTCTTGCTCTTTTTGCTGCTGACTTCTTTAAAAAATCAT
>QMPN01000179.1 GCA_003648575.1 Bacteroidota bacterium | reverse complement strand
TAGCAGTCTGCAGAATGAAAACCAGTTAAACCAGTTCAACAAGTTGAACTGGTTTAACTGGTTAAATTGGTTGAATTAGTTGAATTAGTTAAACCAATTCAACTAATTCTTAGCCTATAGCGGGATTACTTACCTGTTACCTGCATTGAAACGTAAACAGTGAAGCTTTTACCTACACAATTCCCGGATTTGATATTACCAGTGATAGCGAAAGTCCAGGTACCTCCCAGTTTTACAAAATAATTTGAAAATGTAAACGGTGCTCCTGCGGTCATAATCGTACCATTTCCGGTATACGTCTCAGTTCCAAGACCACCCGGATAAGTAACTATTACCTTGATCATTTCCCAGTCATCGGTGGTGCATGTGATATAAAAATCAAGCAGCTCCGGACTTCCGGCGATAATCAGGTAAGTGGGTGAGAAATTAGGCATATAAGTATCACATGGGTCGGTAGGTGGCGGTGCCGGAGCAGGATCATCATCCTTCTTGCAGGAGGAAAAGACCATTGCAGTGCTCATCAGCAATACAGCCATTAAATAAAAGAGTTTACTTTTTTTCATACATTTTTGTTTTAGGTTTAAGGCTACATAATTTATTTTCGAATATCAAATGTACGTATAACCAACACACAAACCAAAAATATAAACAATTCATAATTATATTTAAGTTCCGGGCAACCACCGGAGCAAAGTATTGTCTGTTATAATTAGCAGAAGGAAAATGCAAATTATTGACTATCAAAGGCATCTATTTTAGTCTATATTAATTATAAATTGAGGCAATATTTTTGTAATTTTGCGTTCTGAAATCAGAATAAAACAACGCAATTCATTTTTTAACAAAAAACAATATTGATTATGAAGAAGACGATTTATTTATTTGGCTTGTTGCTTTTGGCAGGAGCCATGGTATTTACAGCATGTAAGAAGGATGATGATCCTGATCCAGTTGATCTAACTCCTGTCCTGTCCTTTATTGGAGGTGCCGGATATACCAGTGCTGATGCTTCACTCACACCGGGAAGTACATTTAAGGTTGGTATTAATGCCTCCGAAAATGCAACATCAAAGAAAAATATTGAGATTTTTAAGGTAGTGCGTATTTTTAATAATACTCCAACTACCGTTTTTGAAGATGATAATATTGGTGAAACAACCTACACCTGGGAAGACGACCTCGTAGCAAACGCACAGGCCGGAGAAGAAAGATGGACTTTTACGATTACTGATAAAGACGGTCTCACCAAAGAACTTTCAATAATTATTACAACTACTCCCACTGTTGTTGCATACACCAACGTGAACATGGGTTCATATAATGATCCTACCTATGGTAGCTTCATGGCTACTGCAACAGGTACCGTAATGCTTATAGCCGAAGCTTCAGCCGACCAGGCCTCTGTGGACTTTGCCTTCTATCTTGGCGCAATAAACAAATCTACTTTTGGTGCACCATCCAATGCAGATATACAATCCGTTTTTGAACTGGGAGGAGTATGGACAGTGTTCAATGAAACCTTGTTTGAGATGTCAAGCCTCAATGGAGCTGAATTCGATGCCATTGGCGGCACTTATGTTTTCCCTGAATTTACAGGAACAAAAGACGATATCAACAATTTGGAGAATGGTGATGTAGTCTACTTTAAAACCGTAAACGCTAAACTTGGTTTTATAAAGGTAAATGCCATTAACGGCAAGGGTGATGTTGTGAATATCGACGTGAAGGTAATGCAGTAAGAAATCACCTGATAAAATACAAGAAGGGGCGCAGCGATGTGTCCCTTTTTTTAATTGGTTGAATTGGTTGAACTGGTTGAATTGGTTGAATCAGGAACCTCGTACCATTATAGATTATTCTGAATGACCATTAACTTCTCATCCATAGGATAGAAGCCATCTATCCACACTATCTCCACGCCTTTCTTCTCCATCCTTCGGAACCATGTCATCTGCCTTTTGGCAAATTGGTGAATGGCTGTATTAAGCCCCTTGAACATATCATCATAATTGATCTTTCCTGTAGCATATTGTGTAAGGTATTTATACTCCAGTCCGTAAAATTCAAGCTGTTCCGGGCTAAGTCCGGAGGCCAGCAGGGTCTTTACTTCTTCTATCATACCTTCATCCAGGCGTTGCTTAAGTCTGCTGGTGATCCTTTTTCTTACCTCTTCTCTTGGCAAACTGATCCCGAATACTTTATGATTGGTATTTTGCAAATCAATATGGTACTGGGGACCCTTCGACAAGCTCAGGACAGGCTCTGGGACGGGGGACGAGGATATTTCAATCGCACGAATTAATCGCTTCCGGTCTGTGGTATCCGTAACATTATGAACATCGCGCAGGGATCGAAGCCTGGCGTTCAGTTCATCATCTGTCAGTAATTCAAGCTCTTTCCTGAGATCCTTATTTTGTGATACATCAGACATCCGGTATCCCAGGATCACCGACTCGAGGTACATGCCGGTACCACCACACATGATGGTTTTTTTACCGCGTTCGCGGATGTCGTTATATGCCTTCAGAAAATCCTGCTGAAAGCGAAATACATTGTACTCCTCTCCGGGGTTAGCAATATCGATCAGGTGGTAAGGAACCCGTTCACCATTGACGATATAATCATCCAGGTCCTTGCCGGTGCCCAGATCCATGCCACGGTATACCTGCCGGGAATCGGCGCTCACCACCTCCCCATCGATCCTTGCCGCCAGAGCAGCAGCCAGGCCGGTCTTACCGCTTGCCGTGGGGCCTAAAATGGTGATCAGCTCATGCATGATGCTTATGCTTTTGATAATACTCTTCAATACCAAGCAGTGAATCCCTGATATGATCAAGCTGCATTACAGAAAGATCCACAAAGTTAAAGCCGGGAGTTAAAAAGTCAAGTTCTTTTATGGTATCGGGATGATATGCTTCGAAATACTCCAGCAGGCAATCCTCATCACTATCACCAATCCCGCTCTGCATATATTTCATGTATTGCAATATGCGTAAGCCATCCACTTTATCCCTGCAAGCCCTGCGGAACCCTTCAATTGTCCTGGCATTCTTTCTCAGGGGCGTCCAGATGTCATCTTGCTTCAATACTTCTTTGAAGAAGGTATCCATCGGGGTTGCTGCATCATGTTCAAATAACTCATCAAATGTATCGTAAGTTACTCTGATATCATCAAACAAGGAATGATGATATATGGGATAGCTGTCCCAATCGCCGCCTGCACCCTTGATCATGGCCGGGCCCGTGCCAAAAAACACTCTGTCGGAAAAGCGTGCAGCAGGATAAACCTTTTCTTCATTCCATGACATCAACCTTCCGTATTTCGTCAATTTCTGAAGAAAATAGAAGTCCTCACCACTTTTTTTTGGCGTCATCCCTCCTATTGCCCTGTATGATGAAACCGGCAGTGCCATAGCAGATCCAAGTGCTGTAAAATGATAGGGGCTATCGATGCGCCACAGGTTAATGGCATAATTGCGCATATAAATCTCGTAACGGAGTATGGCCCTGTCTTCTGCATTGCTGCCACTCAGCTTATGATAATACGGAACTGAAAGCCCGACCGCATCAGGGTTGGCATTGAAATTATCCAGTACCGACCGGAAATAATGCTCACTGAAACTTGTATCTCCATCCAGTGTGATAATAAGATCATCCCCTGATGCTGCTTCTGCCACTGCATCCATCACCACCTTCCTGGCCCATCCAACCCCCAATTGTTTTCCTTGCCAGCCTTTGCCTTTTGAAGACTTGTCGATAATCCTGAAAGGAAATGAGCAATACTGCTTCAGATAGGCTATTGATTCCCGGTTCCTGTCACAGAGATCTTTTTTGTCATTGACTTCCCACCATGTGTCAGGCTGGTTCACACAAAAATACACCTCAAATCCTTCAAAGTCCTGGTTTCTGATGCACCCCAGCAGTTCAGGAAGACATTCAAGCTCATCCATCAGGGGAATGGCTATAAAAATTTTTCTGTTTCTTTTGGGTTTTACCATGATATTGGTTTGAAGTTTGGAGTTTGAAGTTTGGGGTTTGGGGTTTGAAGTTTGAAGTTGGGGGTTCGAAATTCGTTAATTTTCGCTTAATTGAGTCAGGCAACAAGACTATTTCAGGAATAATCCCTATTTTTGACTTCAATTTAAATCAATTCTAAATAATAGGCCATGGAAATGAATGAAGTCCTTGAGAAGCTGCCTCGCCATCTGCTCGACCTGGTCATCGACCAGCCATATAATGAGTATACGGCCCAGGACCATGCGTTATGGCGCTATGTGATGCGGCAAAATGTGCACTACCTGGGCAAGGTGGCCCATGGATCTTATACTGACGGACTGAAGCAGACCGGGGTCACCATTGACTGCATTCCCCATATGTACGGCATGAACAGGATACTGAAAGAGATCGGCTGGGCTGCAGTAGCTGTCGATGGCTTCATTCCCCCTGCAGCATTTATGGAGTTCCAGGCCTGTAAAGTATTGGTGATCGCTGCTGATATCAGGCCTATCAGCCAGATCGAATATACTCCGGCCCCTGATATTATCCATGAAGCTGCCGGACATGCACCCATCATTGCCGATCCTGAATATGCAGAATACCTGCGCCTTTTCGGGGAAATCGGCAGCAAAGCTTTTTCCTCGGCGGCCAATTATAGTCTGTATGAGGCGATCCGTCATCTTTCCATCTTAAAAACCGACCCTTATACACCACAGGAAAAGATTGTCGAAGCAGAAGAAAACCTTAGCGAAAAAGAAATGGAGATCGGTGAACTCTCAGAGATGTCGCTGATCAGAAACCTGCATTGGTGGACTGTGGAATACGGCCTCATCGGTGATCTGAATAAGCCAGGGATATATGGTGCCGGCCTGTTGTCATCAATCGGAGAGAGCCAGAATGCTTTGCGAGACAATGTGAAGAAGATCCCATACGATATAAATGCAAAGGATTATGGTTTCGATATCACCACTATGCAGCCTCAGCTGTTCGTAACTCCCAACTTTGCACACCTTACGACAGTCTTACGCGAATTTGAGCTAAGCATGGCAATAAAAAGAGGCGGAATATACGGGATCAAAAAAGCAATCGCATCAGAAAACGATGCCAGCTGTGTTTATAGCTCAGGGCTTCAGGTATCAGGTGTCTTTACAAATCATATCGAAGAGGATAATAAGCCCCTCTACATACAAACAACAGGGCCAACAGCCTTAAACTGCAATAATAAACAGCTGGCCGGACATGGGAAGGATCATCACCCACATGGATTTGGTTCCCCTGTCGGGATGATAAAAGGTATCACAACGGCACCCGAAAACCTATCAGAAAGTGATTTGATAAAACATAAGATCGAAAAAGGAAAAGCGTGTTTGATCGAATTTGAATCAGGCTTAAAGGTAGAAGGCACTTTGATCAGCATACACCACGAAAAGGGGCAGCTTCTGCTTCTGTCATTCCGTGATTGCACCGTTATATTCCAGGATGAAGTTTTATTTGATCCTGCCTGGGGTGTTTATGACATGGCAGTTGGTGCCGAGATAATTTCCTGTTTCAGTGGCCCTGCCGACCCTGATTCTTATGGGCTCAGGTTTCCTGTCCCCAAGGAAAAGACACATAAGATCATTCATAAAGAAAAGCGGAAAAGACTATTTACTTATTACGGACAGCTGAGGGATATTCGGGAAGCAAAGCTGTCGGATGTTGATCCGGCCGGAATATTGGAACAATTAATAAATAATTATCCCGATGACTGGCTGCTTGCTGTTGAGATACTGGAGTTTGCCGGAAAGACAGGCAATAAAGGACTTGCCCGGGATGCGAATAACTATCTTGAAACAATTAAGAAGGGCCATCCTGAATTTTCCCACCTGATCGAGAACGGCAAGCTGCTTTAGAGGTCAAGGGTCATCAATAGTGTGAGTGCTTCTTTCACTTTGCCTTCAGCAATGAGTTTTTTAGCCAATTTGTGAATAGAAACTTCTTTGTTATCTCCACTAATTTTCTTTGCCTGTTCTATTGCATCATCATCAGGAAGGATTTTGATGTTGGCAAGTTGCCCGAGGTCATTACCTGTCAGGATCTTGCTTAACCGGATGTGGTCAGGTAGCTGATCAACACCGATCCCGGGTTTTGTCAGTGGTTTTTCTACATCAAATATAGCCGGGCCGAAGGCTTCACAATAATGATCACCACCCATTCTGCCC
>QMPN01000178.1 GCA_003648575.1 Bacteroidota bacterium | reverse complement strand
TGGCAGTATTTTCGGAAGTGTATTATCCCAATGGCTGGAACGCATTTATCGACGGGGAACCGGCAGAGCACTTCAGAGCCAACTGGATCCTTCGTGCCATGGTCATCCCGGCAGGGAATCATACAATTGAATTTAAGTTTCAACCAACCATTTATAAAACAGGTGAAGCGATCAGTTTGGTTAGCAGCATATTACTGTTGCTGCTTGTGCTTGTTTTTGGAGTTGTAGAGATAAGAAAAAACATATAAAGTGCCTAGTGCCAAGTGCCTAGTACCTAGTGCCTAAGTGTAAGTAATAATTATTTATCCAGTATCCAGAAAACAAGTGCCTAAAGTGAGCTAAAGTGAACTAAAGTTTGAAGTTATCCAGTAGCCAGCAACCAGTAACCAGTAAGCAGTAAGCAGTAAGCAGCATAATATTGAACCCTAATTTAACATTAAAAATTAAAAATTCAAAATTTCATTACCCAGAATCCAGTATCCAGTATCTAGAATCAATGAAAACAAAATCCGTCCTCATACTAACCTACTACTGGCCCCCCGCCGGTGGCCCCGGTGTGCAACGCTGGCTGAAGTTTGTGAAGTGCCTGGAGGAGTTTGGATGGAAGGCGCACATACTTACAGTAAGAGACGGGACTTATTCTGCCCTGGATAAAGAGCTTGAAAAGGAGGTGCCTGAGAATATCCCGGTTCATAAGACCAACAGCCGCGACCCGTTCCGCTTCTACAATATGCTGAAAGGGAAGAAAGATGGTTCGGTATCAGTGGCGCTTATCAATATCAATAAAAAGAAATCTTTTGTCGACCGCATGGCAATGTATATCCGGTCTAACTTTTTTATTCCCGATGCCCGGAAGGGATGGGTGCCATACGCATATAAAGAGGCCTTGAGGATCATCGCCGCAGATAATATTGACCTTATCGTTACCACCGGCCCTCCTCACAGCACACATCTTACAGGCTTGAAGATCAAGAAGAAAACCGGCATCAAATGGCTGGCTGATCTCAGGGATCCCTGGACTACGGTTTACTATAATGATATGCTTCCCCGCACGGAAAGCACCAGGCGGAAGGATAAAAAGCTTGAGGACGAAGTGCTGGCCCTGGCAGATGCAGTTTCGGTTGTGAGCCCGGGTATGCAAAAGGAATTCAGCGGCCGGAATGATAATGTGCAGGTGGTCATGAATGGATTTGACATGTCGGATATGGAAGCTGCAGACGCGAATATCGAGCATGATGCTAAGTTCAGGTTGACATACACGGGCAATTTTAAACCCAACCAGCATGTACCGGAAATATGGGATGGCATATGTGAACTTATCAATGAAGATGAGGGCTTTGGAAAGGATTTTCGCTTGCAGTTTGTTGGCAACGTGGATGCATCGGCACCCGATTATTTCATTGGCAAAGGGCTTAGTGAAAACCTTGAACTGCTCAGCTATGTTCCCCATGCCGAGGCAACCCGCTTAATGACAGACTCTGTGCTGCTCCTTTTCGTAATCCCGCAATCACGCAACAATAAACTTATAATCACCGGGAAACTTTTTGAGTACCTTGCCTCCGGCACACCCGTATTGTCAGTTGGCCCGGTCGATGGTGATGCCGCAGGAATACTGGCGGATACAGCCCGGGAGAAAATGTTCGATTACAAGGATAAGCAGGCCTTCAAACAAAAGCTGATGCAATTATATCTCAGCTGGAAGAGCAATGGCAGGAGACTGGATAAACTTGATACCGGCATGCTTGATAAGTACTCCAGGAGGTCATCAGCCCGGGAGATAAGTGAGATCATGAATAAAATCACACTATGATGGTTGATCTGTCTACATATAAGAAGAACAGTGCCTTTTATGCACCCAAAGCATTCCTGATCACAGTTAAGAGTTTTGATCTGCAAAAGATCCGTGCCCGGTATTTACAGTCAAGGCAAAGCAAGCACAGCAGGGTAGGAAGTGTGGAGCGCAGGGAAGCGGCACAGGGCGGGCTGGTTTATGTTGAGATCGAAAATGGCGTCATCAGCAAGTATGAGATACTCAGCTTTCTCACTGAGCCGAGAGGGATAGATGTGGCAAAGGATATGATAGCAGTCTCTACCGAGAATGTGGTACATGTCATACGAAATGAAGGGATCGAGCGTATAGATAATCCCTGGTTCAGCTATATTCATACGGTGCAGTTCAACCACCGCCACGGGGCTGACCGTATACTTGTATCTTCATCCGGCTATGATTGCATCTTTGAATATGATCTCACCACCTTTCAGAAAACCTGGGAATGGTTTGCCTGGGAGCATGGGTTTCAGAAAGGATACAATGCGAAAACCGGGAAGGATATCTTGTTGACCCGTGATGTAAAGGAGGCCGCTAAATTTCGTGAAACCGGGAAAGATTATTTGTTTATCAGTGATCCGGAAAGGCAAACGCTGCCTACAGCCCAGCGTGCTGCATTTATCAATTCCGTGCTATACGACTGTAATGAAAAGGCAAAGCTGCTTGCAACTTTTTTTCACGATGGGGCGGTCTATCGCATCGACATGAATGACGGTACCTGCGAACGTATTCTGGGCGGTATGAAAAGTCCGCATGGAGGCAGGAATTACCGTAATCATTATATGGCAACCAGCACAGCTGCCGGCGAGTTGGTCTTTAGTGCCGGCAACAAAATCTCATTTGCAGGACTACCAGGTAAGCCCGAAGAATTGACTGACCTGGAATGGCTGCAGAATTCGGCACCCTTCAGCGATTGTATCATCACCATCGATGCCAACAGGAACAGCTTTGTGCTGATCGACCCCGATCATTCCCGCTATGACATGATCCCCTTTGATCCCAACTGGGCCATACAGGATATTGCCGAGGTCAGCGACCCGGCTGCGGCAAAACTGGTAAAAGAAATGAAAGATAAATTATAGTACCCAGCGGATCAGTTCAAAGGCTTCTGCAAATTCTGTCCCAACCTGCAATCCCCTAACGCGAGCCAGCCCTTCGAAAAAGTCTTCCGATTTATACGCCCTGACCTCCTGCGATCTGTATGCCGAAATGGCTTTCCACTTCGTTGTCATATCATCCTTGCTGAGTTTTACATGAAAATTGGAGATGAATTGCAAATTATTCCATGGAAGTTCATATCCCAACAGACTGCTGTGCTTATACGCCCGGAGGCCTTCTTCATAGATCGCCTTATGATCCTGGTGGATGTCGTTTGAGTTTGGCATAAGCACAATATCAGGCTTAATGCTTTTCCTTAGCCTGACCATCTCTTCCAGGATGTCCTGGCGGTGTTCTGAAAGCCGCCTTACAGGAAAGTCGAAGGTGGTGATGTTGCCCTCCGGGATTCCCAGTATCCCGGCTGATGCCATGAGTTCATCATAAAGTGTATTTTCTGCAAATCCTTCGGGAAGGGATATGTTACAGGGTGAAAAGGCCACATAATAGAGCTCGTTTTCCTTGCTCCAACGGGCAATGCTGCCACCGCATGCATATTCAGGGTCGTCGGGGTGGGGGGCCAGTAGTAAGATCTTCTTCCCTTTTATCATAAAGCCATAGATTTAATGCGAATATAACAGTTATTTCTCTTTTTTATTATGCTAGCGGGCCATGCGCAGGATGTTCCCGACAAAAGACGACATGTCGTAATTATTCTGAAAGATCTTGTTCAGTTCAAAGATGAGTGGGAATTCCTCCCTGTCGGGTTCGTCGAGGATATCTTGACAGAAAGTGCTCACCGCCATCTTCCCCTCAAGAACAACTGTATCGGAAATGTCTTTTGTGAAAAAGCCTTTGCCTATGAGCAGGCCGAGGGTCCGGTTGCGGCTGAGGTCGTTGAGGGCTGTCAGGCTGAAATCACCATATCCGCTGTAGTTGAACATGGAACTTTCCCTGCCACCGGACCTTAACATGATCCTGCGCATTTCATCAAAGGCCCTGGTTAATACAAGAAACCTCAGGTTTGGGGAGTCAAAGTGTGCATCTATGATGCCCAGGATGATAGCGTAAATATTCTTCAGTATGCTGAGGTATTCGACACCTTCCACATCGGTGGTGTAGTCGAGGTAGATAGAGGTATTTTTAAATATCGCACCTATCTGATCAAAAAGCTTCTTATCTGCGGCTGCAAAGGTCATGGCAGTGGGTGCTGCATTAATCACTTCCCTTGCGAAGGTGGGCCCTTTCATGGTGCTTACCGGGTTATTGATCATTTTTTCCAGGCAGGCAGTGATGGTCATCTTACCGCAGCCGAATCCTTTGGCCAGGTTCACCAGCACCACTTTTTCGCTAATATATTCCTTGTTCTGCAACACAAAATCTACTGTGATGATTGATGGTAATGCAAGGAATAAAACATCAGCTTCCAGCAGGACTTTAATATCTTCGCTGGCTTTGAGTTTTTCACAGAGCGGTGCTCTCGGAAAATAATCCGGGTTGATGTGCTTTTCATTGATGGCTTTGGCTATGTGTCCCTCAATGGTATAGAGGCTTACATTATGGCCGGCCCTGGCCAGGGTATTCCCTATGGCTGTGCCGATAGAGCCGGCACCCGCGAAGACAATATTTGCTTGTTGTTTGTTCAAAATCAGCTATTAATTATACAGCCAGATATGCAAATATAAGGAGAAATGGGAGTTTGTAGTAAAATTGTGAATTTATGCCTGTATCAGAGTAGCCTTAAGCCGGCTTGTTAAAGGTCAATTATCTATAGGCGGCATATAATGATCTTCTTTCTTTCAGATAAATTATCGGACCTGAGATCAAATATATACACTCCCGAGGGCAGCGTCGACACATCAAGCTCATAAATACTTCTTCCGGGGATAAACAACTCATTGGTATAAACGGATTTACCGTGATAATCGAAGATAGATATGCGGTATTGTCCATCTTCGGGGATATCGACTCTCAGGACATCATTGGCCGGGTTAGGATAAAATCTAAGATCAAATGCTTTCTCAGGAAGCTCTGCAAGAATATCCTTGCAGAAAATATCCTCGCTGCATGGATTTGACGATGTCAGGCAAACAGTATATTCTCCCGAGCTCTCATATTTATGCAGGGGCTCAGGCTGTATGGAGGTAGTCCCGTCACCGAAGTCCCATAACCAGGTGTCAGTCTTTGATGATAAGTCTGAAGTTGTAAGTAACCCTTCCTGCATTTCAAAGCTGAATTCGGCCCTGGCCTCTTCACAATAAAACACTGAATCGCAGAAAGTGAATATGCCATCATCATTTTCTATGGTCAGACAGCAATTATATAAACCATAAACCTCATACTGATGCACAGGATTTTGCTCTGTAGAATTGGTTCCATCACCAAAGTCCCAATAGCAGGAAGTGGAATTAAGGCTCTCATCGGTGAAATAGATCATACCATTGTCAAAGATGAAACTGAAATTGCACATCATGGGTGGTTCTCCCATTATGGTATCATAATGTTGATCTGTACCGCAATCATTAAATACCGTAAGACAAACGATATAGTTTTCGGGATTTTCATAAATATGGACCGGCTCCGGGTCGTAGGAATAATTGCCATCGCCAAAATCCCATAAATACTCATCAGCATACTGCGATAATTGATAAAAGCTGACCTGCAGGTTATTGATGTTATATGTGAAATCAGCAATGGGGTCAACACAGATGTTTACATTTTGGCAATAAGTGTCTTGTCCGCAGTCATTGGTGACTGTAAGGCATACAGTATATGTGCCAATTGAATCGTAAGTGTGTGTGGGGTTGTATTCAGTTGAAATGTAACCATCGCCAAAGTCCCAATAGTAATCGAGTGCATACTGTGAAAGTTGATCAAAGCTTATTTCAAAATCATTTAAGTAGGCAACAAAGACTGCAGATGGTTCAATGCAAATAACAATTTCCTGGCAGGAAACCATCTGCTCACATATACCGTTTGTCGTAAGGCATGCATTATATACTCCAATGCTATCATAAACGTGGGTAGGGTCTTTTTCAGAAGAAGAATTACCATCACCAAAATCCCAATGATAGGAATCGGCATCTCCCAAAGTATAAAATTGAACCATATATTGATCTACTTCAAAACTAAAATCAATGCTCTCAAGATTATGCACGGCACCATTAATATATCCATCGAAGCCCATGATACTGGCATCAAATAAGGTGTCCCCAGAACCTTCATCCATTCTCCAATATCCGACAAGACCTTCTGCACTTTGAGGATTGATGCTGTCGCACATGAAATTATTGATTTCTACAGATGAAATAGCTCTGTTCCAAAATCGCAACTCATCA
>QMPN01000177.1 GCA_003648575.1 Bacteroidota bacterium | reverse complement strand
CATCAGATCCCGGCAAGGGAATACGTCTTTATCGTAGATATTTCAGGATCCATGTGGGGCTATCCGCTCGATGTTTCAAAGGAGATGATGAGAAAGCTGCTGTCAGAGCTTAAGCCTACAGATTGCTTTAACATTCTGCTTTTCTCAGGAGGCTCCAGTCTTTTTTCGGAGCGTTCCGTTGCGGCCACAGAAAGCAATATTAATAAGGGTATCACCTTCATCGACAAGCAGCATGGTGGTGGTGGCACCGAACTGCTGCCGGCGCTTCGCAGGGCATTGTCTCTTGAGAGGATGGAGCAGAGCACAAAATTTAATGGCACGAAGGAATACACCAGGAGTTTCGTGATCCTCACCGATGGATATGTCTCTGTGGAGAAAGAGGCTTTCGACCTGATCAGGAACAACCTGGGGACAGCCAGCTTTTTCCCCTTCGGGATTGGTTCCGGTGTAAACCGCAATCTGATCGAAGGTATGGCACATGCGGGCATGGGCACTCCTTTCGTGGTGACCAATGACGAACAGGCTACAGCCATTGCAGAGAAGTTCAGGAAGTATATCCAGCAACCTGTGCTGACCAACATAAATATTGCGTATGAAGGTTTTGAGGCATACGATGTGGAACCACTTTCCATGGCAGATGTATTTGCTGAGCGTCCGCTGATCATATTCGGAAAGTATAGAGGTAATGCTAAGGGAAGCATTAAGATCACAGGCACATCCGGTGAAGGAGATTATACAAAGCTCCTCGCCGTAAATGATGCTGCCGTGGATGAAAGAAATGCTGCGCTGACATACCTCTGGGCCAGGGAAAAGATCAAGATACTGGATGATTATGCTTCTCTCAACATGTATACCAATGAGCTGGAAGAAGAGATCACCGGTCTGGGCCTCAAGTATAACCTGCTTACACAATATACATCCTTTGTGGCCATCGATAAGCTTGTCCGCAATGATGATGGCACGTATACTACAGTTAGTCAGCCACTGCCTCTTCCTGAGGGAGTGAGTAATTATGCTGTCGGGGGTGTGCCAGGTACCATGCAAAAATCCCACTCGGGAAGAAAATACATGCCGGGTGGCGGATCTGGGCGTACCCTGGATTGCGAAGAAATCAGCCTTTCTTTAGATGATGTCTCGGTAGAGGAGAAACCGGATGAAGTATTTGTTCTGGTGGAGCAGATGGCCGAGTTCAAGGGAAGCAAAGATGGGCTTGAGGCATTCATCAGGGAGAACATTATATATCCTCTCGATGCCCTGGCGGAAGGACTTGAAGGGAAGGTCTACATTGAATTTGTCATAGATACAGACGGGAGCATTACCGATGTAGCGGTGGTGAGCAGTACCGATCCTGCTTTAGAAACAGAGGCTATCCGGGTTATAAAACTTACCAACCTGATGTGGAAAGCAGCCAGGCATTCAGGCAAAAAGGTAAGGTCCATGATGGTATTGGAGGTGGCTTTCGTGCTTGAGTAATAATCATTATTCTATCTGATGGTATTAGAACCGGCTTATTGACAAAAAAATAAGGCCGGTTCTTTTTTTGAAATCAAAATTTTACCATACTTTTGTGAAAAATTTAACAACAAAGACTTGGGTCATGAAACCATCTCATATTGAACACATTGGCATTGCCGTAAGAAGCCTCGATGAGGCCATTCCTTTCTATGAAAAAATGCTTGGAACGAAATGTTATGCCGTAGAGGAGGTCAAAGATCAAAAAGTAAGGACTGCATTCCTGAGGATCGGGCAAACAAAGATCGAATTGTTAGAGTCGACAGATACTGAGGGGCCCATTGGAAAATACATTGAAAAAAGGGGCGAAGGCATCCATCATATTGCGTATGCCGTTGAGAATATTGAATCCCATCTGGAAGAAGCAGAAGAAGCCGGTATCAGGCTGATCGATCAGCAGCCACGAAAAGGTGCTGAAGGGCTCGACATTGCTTTCCTCCACCCTAAATCCACTTTTGGGGTACTGACTGAATTTTGTGAAGAGAAAAGCAAAAAGTAATCCTGTAAAAATCATCCTATGATGTCATTTGCAAACAAGATCCAGCAACTTCTCGACAAACGGGAAGAGGCCAAGGCCGGTGGTGGACAGAAACGTATAGATGCCCAGCATGCCAAAGGGAAATACACCGCCAGGGAAAGGATCGATATGCTGCTCGATGAAGGCAGCTTCGAAGAGTACGATATGTTTGTGACCCATCGTTGTCATGACTTTGGGCTGGAAAAGCAGCAATATCTTTCAGATGGTGTTGTTACCGGCCATGGTACCATCGACGGAAGGGTAGTATATATTTACTCTCAGGACTTCACCGTTTTTGGCGGTTCTTTATCCGAAACCTTTGCACAGAAAATCTGCAAGGTGATGGATCAGGCCATGAAGGTAGGAGCCCCGGTGATAGGGATCAACGATAGTGGCGGAGCCCGGATACAGGAAGGTGTCAGGAGCCTGGCCGGCTATGCTGAGATCTTCGAAAGGAATATCCTTGCCTCCGGTGTGGTGCCACAAATATCAGCCATCTTTGGCCCATGTGCAGGAGGTGCCGTATACTCACCTGCCCTTACCGACTTCATCGTGATGAGCGAGAAGACCAGCTATATGTTCGTGACAGGCCCCAAAGTAACCAAGAAAGTGACCGGAGAAGATATTTCTACGGAAGACCTGGGTGGTGCACAGGTACATGGATCCAAATCCGGGGTGGCTCACTTTATTGCCGAAAATGAGGAAGAAGGCCTTCTGTTGATCAGGAAACTGGTCAGCTATCTGCCATCTAACAACCTGGAAGAAGCACCTGTCATTGAATGCAATGATCCCATCAACCGTCAGGAAGATTTTTTAAATGATGTGATCCCCGAAGATGCTAACCTGCCGTACGAGATGCTTGATATTATCCATTCCATTACGGATAACGGGGAATTTCTTGAGATACAACGCAACTATGCCAGGAATATCATTACCGGCTTTGCCCGTTTCGATGGCATATCAGTAGGCATTGTGGCCAATCAGCCGAATTTCCTGGCCGGGGTGCTCGATATCAACGCTTCCAGAAAGGCAGCCCGTTTTGTGAGGTTCTGTGATGCTTTCAACATCGCTATACTGACGCTTGTTGATGTTCCGGGATTCCTTCCGGGAAGCGGACAAGAATATGCTGGTATCATTACGCACGGGGCGAAGCTGATGTTTGCCTACGGTGAGGCCACCGTTCCTAAGATCACCATCACCATCAGGAAGTCCTATGGCGGTGCGCATGATGTGATGAGTTCCAAGCAGCTACGGGGAGATACCAACTATGCGTGGCCAACCGCCGAGATCGCTGTTATGGGGCCTGCAGGTGCCATAGAGATCCTCGACGGAAGAGCTTTGCGCGAGATTGAAGATGAAGATGAAAGAAAAGAATTCGTTCGCAAGAAAGAACAGGAGTACAAAGATAAGTTCGCCAATCCTTATGAAGCAGCAAAATATGGGTATGTCGATGATGTAATTGAGCCCAGGAATACACGCTTCAGGGTGATACGCTCCCTAAAAACGCTGGCCACCAAAAAGGAAACAAATCCACCGAAAAAACACGGAAATATCCCATTGTAAGCCATGAATTTATTGAAATTTAATTTCGACCTGAGTGCACTTTTCCCCGAAGGGATCATCATCGCCATTGTGGGCTACATTACCGTATTCATGGCGCTGGTGGTACTCTATGTCGTATTTACTTATCTGTCGAAGACGCTCAACTACCGCGCCAGGCTAAAGCTCAGGCGTGAGGGGCGGTACAAGGCAGCAGAAGAAAAACAATTATTCATCTCCGGCGATGTAGCTGCAGCGATCAGCATGGCCATATATCTGCACTGCGAACTACATGATGAAGAAAGCAATGTGATCACGATAAAAAGGGTATCGAAAACATATTCTCCCTGGAGTTCAAAAATTTATGCAATCAGGGATTTTCCCGGAAAAAACAAATAAAGAGTAATGAAGCATTTCAAGTTTACCATCAGAGGACATGATTATGATGTCGAGGTCACGAGCCTGGAAGGCCAGGTGGCCAGGGTAGAGGTGAATGGTACGAAATATAAGGTAGAGATCCATTCTGAAAAGAAGGCCTCCAAAACACCTCAACTGGTTCGCAAGGATATACCCAAAGCCAAGGATTCACATGTGATCAAGAAAGATGCTTCCGTGTACCAGGTGAAAGCACCTTTACCAGGTATCATTATGCAGCTCAAAATAAACATTGGTGATGAGGTTAAGCGTGGTGATACTCTGCTGATATATGAGGCCATGAAAATGGAAAACAACCTTGCCTCCGAGCGTGAAGGCATCGTGAAGTCGCTTAAGGTAAATGCCGGCGACAGCATATTACAGGGTGATGTTTTACTTGAAATCGAATAAGTGATGACCAAACGTAAAGCACTTACGATACTCGGTATCATCGGCATACTGGCCATCCTAACAGCCGGCCTGCAGCGCCTGCAGGCCTTCGATCATCCTGCTTTTGGAAGCCAGGATGAGGTAGAAACGATTGTTCAGGCTGATGAAGATGCGGGCACATCCCAGGAAAATGGTGCCCTGGCGGGATTCAAGAAGTTTCTTTCTTATACCGGATTTGCCAATGCTACACCGGGACATATTATTATGATCCTGGTCGGGCTGCTTTTTATCTACCTGGCCATAAAATATGATTATGAACCCCTTTTACTGGTCCCTATTGGCACCGGCATCATTATAGGGAATGTCCCGTTTTTTCAATCGCCGGATATTAACCTTCAACTTGGTTTATACCAGGAGGGGAGCGTGCTTAACTATCTGTATTACGGGGTCACAAAAGGGATTTACCCTCCGCTTATATTCCTGGGGATCGGGGCCATGACGGATTTTTCCTCATTGATCTCGAATCCACGGCTCATGCTGCTTGGTGCAGCGGCGCAGGTAGGGATCTTCCTGACCTTACTGGGTGCGTTGGTGATTGGCTTTAACCTTCCTGAAGCAGCTGCCATTGGTATAATCGGTGGGGCAGATGGGCCTACGGCGATCTTCCTTTCTTCGAAGCTGGCAAATGGAAATATTATCAACGGCATACAAACGGCCAACCTGATTGGCCCTATTGCCATTGCAGCCTACTCTTATATGGCACTGGTTCCCATCATACAACCGCCCATCATGCGTTTGATCACCTCAAAACGCGAGCGTAAGATCGTGATGAAGCCACCACGTTCAGTTTCCAAGCTTGAGAAGATCTTATTTCCTATTGTAGGACTCATCCTGACCACTTTTATTTCTCCCGGGGCACTACCCTTGCTGGGGATGTTATTTTTCGGGAATATCCTGAAGGAAAGTGGCGTGACCAAACGTTTGGCTGAGTCGGCAAGGACCTCCCTGATCGATATCGTGGTGATTTTGCTTGGCCTAACTGTGGGTGCTTCCACCCAGGCTGATGTTTTCCTGACCACCGACTCTTTGATGATCTTTACCCTGGGTGCGATATCATTCATGGTAGCCACTGCCGGGGGATTGATCTTTGCCAAAGTAATGAACCTCTTCCTGTCGAAGGAGAACAAGATCAATCCCCTCATTGGAGCCGCCGGCGTGTCGGCAGTTCCCGACAGTGCGAGGGTGGTGCAGGCTGAAGGCCTGAAGTATGATCCCAACAACCACCTGCTGATGCACGCCATGGCTCCTAATGTAGCCGGAGTGATCGGCTCGGCAGTGGCCGCAGGTATACTCATCAGCTTTTTGCTGTAAGCAATCACCTTTTTAGTATCTTAGAAGGCTATTTTTAATTGAAATATGACCTTGCTTCACTTACTCATATTATTTTGCGTGGGGGCCTTCGGCCTCTGGATGGCCATACCTGTTGGACTGGCATATGGGTTCAGCCCGGAGGTGATTGCCATCACCATCATCCTGGGTTCAGCCACCAGTACAACACTGGTATTTATTTTCGGTAGTAAGGTGAAACGCTACATTATGAGCAAGAAAGGGGAGCGATACCTGGGTAAGTCTAAAGCAAAAATGCATCGCTACCTGAACAAATACGGTGTGATCGGGCTGGGCCTTCTTCTCCCCGGTATATTCGGACCTGCATTAGGAATGGCCATCGGCATTACCATCGTTAGGGATACCAAACGATTGTGGATCTGGACATTGGCAGGGAATGTGATCTGGAGTATAATTATGGCCAGCGTCGGGGCACTGGGAATTACCATATTTTGAAGTTTGAAGTTTGAAGTTTGAAGTTCGAAGTGTTTTTTTTAATTTAGCAAACGAAAACTTATTATAT